>NZ_QTLP01000003.1:0-286535 GCF_003635405.1 Parabacteroides sp. AF39-10AC
CAGACTTACAAAGCTGTATGCTTAATCCCCCAGGTTTATCGGGTGAGCCGTTTGAATGTTTAACAATTGGATTGAAGACAAAAAAAGCTCCTGCGACTAAGTTATAGTTACAAATAGACACATTACATCCATGTATAAAGATGCAAGAGTAATATGTCTAACGTAAGTGCGGGAAGTATATCCCGGTAACTTAGTTGCAGAAGCCGCTACCTATGGTAGAATTATTGCTGTTAGGCTTCTTGTAGAAGGCCATCTTTCTTGGTATCGTTTTTGATACTGCACTGTCACGTAGGCCATGTGATGAACAGGAGATTATTCCTTGTTCTTAATCCTTTTCCCTTACCTCGTTTGTAAGATTGGGGCAAATGTATGAAGAATTTCGAGATAAGCAAGCTAATCCATGATAATTTAGAGCTAATTCCTCATCGCCTCGTCCATCTGTTCATTGTCGAAGCTATCCAGATAGATTTGAGTTACGCTTTCTGAACTATGCCCCATCAACTCACGAATGATTGAGGTAGGCACACCAGCCCTTTTCATTACGGTTGCTTAACTGTGGCGTGCGACATAGGTCGTAAGGTCAATTGGAATATCCAATGCCTTGCCAATCTCTTTCAAGCGTTCGTTCACCTTGGAGATTACCTTATGTACCCTGTTCGCTCTTTGCAATTCAGTCTTGTGAAAATTAGATAGAATAGGGAACAGGTAAGTATTGTCTTTGATACTGTATTTCTCGATCAGATCCACGGCCTGCGGTTGCAAGGGAGCTTTGATTAACTTACCGGTCTTATGTCTGGTGTAAATCAATCTGCCATCAACAATATTCTTCTTGCAACGAAAGCAATGTATTCTAATTTATCTTCTGTTAATTCCATTAATATAAACGTTAGGACAACAAAGATAGACAAGTTATCCCCACCTACATTGCTGCAAGTGGGGATTTACCTTATCCATCAACCCAAAACATATTCTATCACTTTCAAATTAGCTTTATTTTCATTTACGAAGTCACGCTCGATGTAGATATCTGTAACCTTCATGCTTTCATCAAGATGATTCAACGCTGCATGCACAGTATATTTATCTATGCCTACCTTATTCAGGGCTATAGTAGCCCAAGAGTGACGGGCCGCATAAAATTCCAAATCTTCAACACCTAATTCCTTCCCCAATTCCTTCAACCCACAATTGATGGCTTTATTAAAAGTTGATTCATCCGCATAGTTTAAATAAAAATTGAATAGTCGTTTGCCAGTACAATCACTATATTTATTTACTATAGATCTAATAATTATAGGAATATCAACCATCATCTTAGCATCATCATCTCTACGTGCCTTTGTCTTCGTTCTATTGTAAACTATTGTATCTTCAATCCTTGTAGCAGCATTAAATAAGTCCACGGAATTCATTCCTATTAAACAAAATGAAAGCATAAAACAATCTTTCGCTAAATTATAACGGCAAATCGCCTCATTACCTTTAACCGTGTACCTATAGGGCAATTCCCATATCTTCTTTAATAAAACAGGGGTAATAGCTCTCTTACGTGTAACTTCTTGCTTTGGTACTTTAAAATTTTCAAAAGGAGAATTAGGTATGAGGATGATATTCCTGTCATAATCATTATAAAACCTCTTAGCCTCATTAAACAAATGCCTAACACTACTTATATAAAGAGAAGCTGATCTGTTAGAAGGTACTCGTTTACCAGAACAACGTAATACCTCGATTCTAGCCTCCCTCTCTTTATTTAAAAATTTAATGAATCCATTTAAGAAGGTTACAGTAATATCATTCACATTCAGATGTTCTTTATTGACATAACGAATTAGGGCATTCACAGCACTTTTGTAGTTCTTTACTCCTTTAACTTCTGTATTTGCAATCCACTCTCTAGCAAACTGAATAAAATCTACACTCCTATTCCTCTCACGTTCCTCGTCTAAACAATTAATAATTTCATCTAAAGTGTAACACTTCGATTCTATTTGAAAGTGAGCACACTTGTCCTGATAATAACGAACCAGATCATCAATCTCCCTTTTGATGGGAGTACCATCTTTAAAGGATAAGGACTTAGTAAGATCTTTAGCTGTTACGAACAGACTTGAAGACAGCCTTCTAACCTTTCTCTCATAAGTAAAACGAATCTTCACATTGTAACTTCCGTCATTTCTCTGTTTGTCCCTTTGGACTTCTGCCTTGATTGTCAACATTTTAATTCTACAATTTAGGGGTCAACAATAGGTCAACAACTAAGCTATATTAGTAGAATCTGCACAGAATTGGAGCCTTATCAAAGAGTCATAAAAAGAAAAAATCCTCAATAATCTAATGATTACCAAGGATTTCTTGTGACCCGGGAGGGATTCAAACCCTCGACCTTCAGAACCGGAATCTGACGCTCTATTCAACTAAGCTACCGAGCCAAAGACTGTGCAAAAGTACATATAATATCTTAGTTTAGCAAATACAGGAGAGAAATATTTTATTTTTGATATTTTGCATATAAGTATTCTGCTTATTCTGCCATTTTGCAAATAAAAGCGATCACATTCTTGTTATTTTGCCATTAATCATTATCTTTGCCGCACATATTTCACAAACACAAAGTACAACAAGTATATGAGCTATCTTATTAAACCCGCAGGGTATAAAGCCTTACTTAATTTATCCCAGACTGAAATGGGAATCAAGAAGATCAAGGACTTTTTCCAGCAAAACCTCTCATCCGAGCTGCGCCTAAGACGCGTAACCGCACCTTTATTCGTACTTAAGGGCATGGGTATCAATGATGATCTCAACGGGACTGAGCGAGCCGTTACTTTTCCAATCAAGGATTTAAACGACTCTAAAGCAGAGATCGTACACTCACTCGCCAAATGGAAACGACTGACACTCGCCGATTATCACATTGAAGAAGGTTACGGTATTTACACCGACATGAACGCCATCCGCTCAGACGAGGAGCTAGGCAATTTACACTCTTTATACGTGGACCAATGGGACTGGGAACGTGTAATGAGCGAAAGCGAACGTAATATCGATTTCCTCAAGGAAATCGTCCGTCGCATATATGCCGCTATGGTCCGTACCGAATATTTAGTTTACGAGATGTTTCCTCAAATCCGCCCGACGCTCCCCCAACAGATTCATTTCATCCATTCCGAGGATTTGTTACAAAAATATCCTACCTTTACACCGAAAGAGCGGGAAGACGCTATTACCAAGGAATACGGGGCCGTATTCATTATCGGTATCGGATGCTCGCTAAGCAATGGAGAGAAGCATGACGGACGTGCTCCGGACTACGATGATTGGTCTACGATCGCCGAGAACGGACAAACCGGATTGAACGGGGATTTATTGGTTTGGGATGATGTACTAAACCGTTCTATGGAACTATCCTCTATGGGTATCCGCGTCAATAAGGAAGCCTTGCTACGCCAGTTGGATATTTGCAAAGCCGGGGAGAAAAAGGAACTATATTTCCACAAACGCCTCTTGAGCGGTGAACTTCCGCAAAGTATCGGCGGTGGTATCGGACAAAGCCGGTTGTGTATGTTCTATCTTCGTAAGGCCCATATCGGAGAGATACAGGCAAGTATCTGGCCGGAGGAGATGCGCAAGGAAGCACGTGCGGCTGGAATGATGCTTATTTAGTTAACAGCCAACTATTATATTATGGACGTAAAGATTGAAGAAAGCTGGAAAAAACGGTTAGCCGACGAGTTTGAAAAAGATTATTTCAAGCAATTGACCGATTTCGTTAAACAAGAATACCGCCAAGGTACTGTTTATCCTCCCGGTCCTTATATGTTCAACGCTTTTGAGCACTGCCCGTTCGATAAAGTGAAGGTCGTTATCCTCGGCCAAGATCCTTATCACGAGCCGGGACAGGCGCACGGACTTTGTTTCTCCGTGCAGGATGGGGTACCTTTCCCCCCTTCCCTCATCAATATATTCAAAGAAATACAAGATGATCTAGGGCATCCGGTTCCAACAACCGGCAATTTGATTCGTTGGGCAGATCAAGGCGTATTATTGCTAAATGCCACTCTCACAGTACGAGCGCATCAAGCCGGTTCCCATCAAAATAGAGGTTGGGAGACCTTTACTGATGCTGTTATTCATCGTCTGGCGGCTGAAAGAAGCCATATCGTTTACATATTATGGGGTTCCTACGCACAAAGGAAAGGTGCTTTCATCGATTCATCCCGTAATCTGGTTCTTAAATCAGCTCATCCGTCCCCACTTTCCGCTTACCGGGGATTCTTCGGAAACAAGCATTTCAGCAAAGCCAATGATTATTTAATCGCAACTGGGCAAACCCCCATCAAATGGGGCGAGAATTAAAAATTGAGAATTGAGAATTATTGGATTGTGTAACTTTAATTTTCAATTCTCAATTCTCAATTTTCAATTATTAATACCACTGCAGTCCATCCCTATAATTACTTCTCTTATCATACTTCAAATCTTTCAATAAAGCAGAGCTTACAGCGATACTGAATGTATAGGATTTATAAGGACCGACCGGAACGAAACTAGCCGTCATTTGCCAACAGTGCAAGTTACGAGTTACGTTACAAGTCATATAAGAAATCTTCTTAGCGTCAAAATCATAAGTAGCGTTAAAGTTAAAACGCCAGTTCTTTGTCGGCTGGATATTTCCGTTAAAGCTCAAAGAGTGAGTCAAGGCGTAATCATACTCCAGTTTAGAACGATTAAAATCACCATACCGCAAGCTCAAACCATAACTAAACGAGAGGCTCCAAGGAATCTTGGAAATTAAATAGCCATCGGCATCTGTCTCACCGGTCTCTTTCTTTTTGCCCAACAGACGGCCACCACTTTCCTTATTCTCGCCCTCTCCTTCTCCATCCGGGTTCAATCCATCCGGATCTGCATTCGGATCCGTGGAAGCCGATTGATTCCCGGATTTATCCGATGAGCTATCACCTCCTCCAAACAACTTCTTGAACGTATCATTATTAAATGTATAAGAAAAACTGGTGCTAGTCCCTCTCAAACGGCCAATACCCTTGCCTGCTTTCCAACGGGGAATATCGACACGATGCCCATTCTCATCGTACGTATAGGTATCGAACTGACCATTCAAGTTCAACGTATAACTCTTGGATAATTTCAAACGTAAACCGACACTCAAGTCACTCCACTTAAATGAATCCGCCGCCATATTATAACTCATGCCTAACGACAGCTTATCGATCAGACTAATTTTCTTGAATCCAGTAGAGTCCTTATCCGAACGCACCTTCATCTCGATATTGTTATTTACGTCAAAACTGATATTTCCTTGTTTTCCCGTTCCCGGAACGCCATACATATTATGAGCGAACGGAGAATACGTATATTCACGATCCTCACCATTCGCGTCTTGATATACATAAGTCTCATAAAAACCAAAACGAGAAGAAGCGAAGTCCGGCTGGGCGCTTACCGTAATAGACGGCTCGAAGCGGTGACGGATCATCTCAACCTTATTACCCAAGAATGGCAACGGTTTATAAAAACCATACAAGGTAGTAGACGCAGAGATAGAAGCGTTAAAATCGTAAATACGATAAAAACCATACGTAGTGTCGCGGGCTACCAAAGCCTGTTTCTGCGTATCATATTCCTGTTCGATCTTGCTGGTGTACCAACGTTCCTTATAATTGAAAGAGGGAGAAATATTCAAGTACTTGAGCACGGAGAATGTAGCGCTTACCGGAATCGAGTGCTGCATAGCATTCTGCCAATCTTTGATCAAATTCGATTTGAATAATAAGTTTTCTTTTGTCGTTATACTATTACTAAACGTACCGGAATAACTCATGGAGATCTTCTCGTACCAACGCTCCTTCCCGACCGGATGTTTCCGCTTGAAAGGGAAGATACGACTCATCGTAACCGTCATGCTAGGCAAGGTCACGGCGATAGAAGAATCACGGGTCGTCTGGTTTATACTCATCGTACCGGAGATCGTGAACGGGTTATTCGGGAAACGTTTCGTTACGTTGATGGATGAACTCTTCGTATTCTGGTTCACATCGGCATATCCATTCGCATTCGGGTATAAACTGTTCTGATTATTACGGTCATACGAAGAGGTCGAGAAGTTTACGCTCGCCGAGAAAGACAGATAAGGATTCGCCTTAGGGTCTTGCGTATGCGTCCAGTTAACCTTGAAGTCCTTGGATAAATTATAGTCTGGCAAGCCCTTATCTCCCAATTTCGTCACCAAATAAGAAGCATTAAAACTGCCCGAGAATTTATAACGTTTGCGGTAAGCCGACTTGGCCGACAATCCCCAAGATCCCTTGGTATAAATCTCTCCCAACAAAGCCAAGTCCATATAATCGCTCAAGGCGAAATAATATCCACCGTCACGCAAGAAGAAACCTCTGGTAGACTCGTCTCCGAAAGTCGGCATAATAATACCGGATGAATATGTACTCGAGAACGGGAAGAAACAGAAAGGTAACCCGATCGGATACAACGGCACGTCCTCCAAGACCAGATAGACCGGACCCGTTACGATATTCTTTTTCGGGCGCACCTTCGCTTTCGTCATCTGGATGTAAAAGTGAGGATGCTCATGCTCGTCGCAGGTCGTATACTTACCACCCACCATGTTCAAGATATCCCCTTCCATCTTTTTCGTTCGCCCGGCGGTAACATACCCTTCGCCCTGCTGGGTAATCACGTCCGTGATATATCCTTTCTTGGTACCAAAATTATACCGCATCGTCTTCGACTCATACTGCTGATCGCCCTCCTTAAACAACGGATAGCCAAACTCCTGCCCGATAGAGTCGAGTCCAAACTTAGCGAACACGATGCTACTATCCATATTCATCTCAATCAATTCGGACTGCAGCTCGATATTCTGGTATTTGACATCGCCTTCCCCGTAAAGATATGCCCAGTTGCCAGCCGTCATCACGATAGAATCGGTCGCTTGATAACTGACCGGAGCATCTAACCCGGTCTGCTTTTCTGGAATCGAATCTCCCGCTAACGTTGTACTATCCGTAGGAGCCACCAAGAGAGAATCAGTCTGCGCCAAGCTATCGGCAGGAGCGACAATCTCCTGCGCTTGCACGCCCAAGCCTCCCAAGAGGAAAACGAATAGAATGATTAGGACTCTATATATCAAAAACATTACTTCGTTCTTTGCAGTGTGTTACAGCGTGCAAATGTATAATAAATAAACGAGCCCTTATGCTTTTATTCCCCTAAAAAGAGTTTACACCAGTGTTCAAACTGCTCAACTGTCTCATTTCCATACTTGGATAAGCTCTGTTTTATCTTATCAGCCGGTTTCTCTTTCGTCAATTTAGTCTTGCTAAAGAATTTATCAGCGAAACAGATCAATTGTTCTTCCAATGACACGGGACGCATATCCCGATGTGGAACAGGCAGGTTCCGTTCCTCGATCATGGCAAGCGAAAGCCCCGTTCCCGTATGCCTCTCGCAAACTAAGGCGTGGCGAGGATACCCCTCTTTCCGCATTAAATCGGCTCCCAGACAGCCATGGCAGATATAATCGGCCTCCCCATGGCAATCGATATCCGGTGCGTTACACAAAAAGATCCCTATGTCATGCAACATCGCCGCTTCCTCAATAAAAGTCAGATCCAGATTCATCTCCGGATGCAAACGGGCCAATGCTAATGCCTTATCCGCCACGCTGCGGCTATGAGTCACCAAAATCCGGTAGGCATCCGAACTTTCCGGATAATATTTCTTTATTATATCAAGAGGTTTCATCCTATTTATTTTTTTGCGAGACAAAAATAAACAATCTCTCTCACATATACTACTTTTCATCACTGATACCCCTGAAACCAATTGCCCAGTTTCAAATCTTTTATATCCGCACCTGTTTCCCGTTCGCCTCTCAAATACTCAGAGAAGTAATCGACCATCCGCCAGTAATAATACTCATTATAGTCATCAAAATGATGACGTTTTCCCGGTACGATCAACATATCAAAGCGTTTGCCAGCCTTGATCAACTCGTCCACGACAACAATGGTATTCGCCGGATGCACATTATTATCGATATCGCCATGGATCAATAACAGATGGCCTTTCAAGTTCCTCGCCAATTCCTGATTGGTCGGGATGCGAATATCGAACGAGATATTTCCCATATCATCCGTGATCTCCTTTACCCCATGATGTTTCTCTCCCCACCACCGGTTATAAATGTTATTGTCATGATTGCCGGCACAAGATACTGCCACCTTAAAGAAATCCGGATAAAGCAGCATAGCCGCTGTAGACATGAAACCGCCACCGGAGTGTCCGTGTATGCCAACCCGGTTGATATCCATGAATTTATAACGAGCGCACAACTGCTCGATAGCTACTTTATGATCCGCCATCGGATAATCACGCAAATTTCCATATCCATAATTATGATACCACTTGGAGCGACTGGGATGCCCTCCCCTATGTCCCATGCACACCACGACAAATCCGGCTTGCGCCAAACGATCCGTACGAGGATTCATCGGGATGTAGCGAAAGAAAGTTCCCTCCTGTTGCGGTCCGGGGTATACATAGTTAATGACCGGATATACTTTCGTGGAATCAAAATCAAAAGGCTTATACATGACACCATACAAATCGGTCACCCCGTCGGCCGCCTTTACCGAAAAAGGCTCAGGGAATTTATAACCTGCCATGAATAATTGGGAGAAGTCACTCTCCTCCAAGGTCATCAATCGGTTACCTTGGTTATCATACAATGCCGTAGCCGGGATCGTATTGACACGAGAATAGTTATCCACGATATATCGCATGGATTTATCCATAGAGACCAGGTGGAAATAATCGCCCGGAGTAATCAGCTTTAAGCCCGAACCATCCAGATTCACCCGATACAAATGCTCGTAATAAGGAGTCGTATCTCCCTTTTCCCGGGCATTCGCCTTGAAGTAAACGACACGATTCCTACTGTCCACGTCTACGATGGCGTCCACATGCCAAGGTCCTTTGGTGATACGGTTTTTCAAATTTCCTTGCGCGTCATATAGATACAGATGCGCCCAACCATCCCGTTCGCTCCAATGGATCAATTCCTTACCATTATCGGTCATCGCTAGCGGGCGGGTTTCCATAGAGGTATTTAGACGTTCCTCAATGATCGCTTTTACCGAATCCTCCCCGATCGTATACGAACAGATATCCACCCGTTTCATATCCCGGCTGACACGGGTCAAATAGAAGGTCTGGTTATCTCCCAACCAGATCGAGTTCCGAGTGAGTCCCATACGCTCCTTATCCGGCTTGGAGGCTAGATTGATTGTTTGATCTTTAAAACAATCCACCCGGATTTCTTTCCGCTTCCCGGTATTTTCCAAATCAAAGAGATATAAATGAACGATTGGAGAACCCGCCTCTCCCGGCATCTGATATTTATAGGTCTCAAGTGTAGGACGAGGTTTGGCGATCGAGTTAATCACCCATAAATCTTGTACCGCACGTTGATCCGACAAAGTCGCAGCGAAATAACGACCATCGGGAGACCAGTTCCCCATTACATATTTCCGCTTATGGTCACATAAAGTATCGGTATTCAAGAAGGTCCGGGGCATACCAAAGCCAAAATCTTTTTCGCCATCCGTAGTCAAGGCGATCTCGGATATCGTCTTATCCTCCGGGTCCTTCACGGCCTTCTCATAATCCTCATAACTCATGACATACAGGTTCAAATCTTTCGCGAAGACGACCCGCTTTTTATCCGGCGATATATTCGCCCAACGGATTTTAGCAGGAATCTCGTCTTTCGTAATCCGAGTCAACCGGGAGGACGGATAATCATACGAGAAAAAATAGTTCCCGTTCGTACCCTTTATCGAGAAAGTAAACGTGCGATCATCTTCCTTTAAGCGTAAATCTTCGATAGGAAGTTGTTGTCCGGTAAAAGGCTCTCTCACGATCTCGCTTATCTGTGCCGCCAACTCATCCCGATCGAATAATAATCGTTTATTTCTCGAATCGGGGTCCACCAGATACCAGTTTGTCCCCTCACTCGTCTTATACTCGTACCAGAATTTGTCACTATTATTAAAATAATTGGGGGTAAGGGTATAAGAGAAAAGTAACTGTTCCGCATTCGACGGGGCGAAACGGCGTGCTTGCGTATATTCCGGTAGGACATCTTGCGCATAGGTGAAAGACGCCCACGACAAACTCAAAAAGGCTACCGCATAAAAAAGTGTTTTTACATTCATATTCTTAGTATTGTCTGTTATTCGCCTCAAAAGTATAAACTTTCTGTGAAAAACATTTCGTACTTTTGCGGTTAGTATACAGTTATTATATATGTAATGAAACAGATCTTTATATTTCTAGTCATACTTTTTAGCCTGACGCCAACGGTCTATTCACAAAACGCCCCGTTAAAGCTAGGTGCCGAGCGGATGGATGTCGTCACTCGTTTACTGAAGGGTAAGCGGGTAGGATTAGTGGTCAACCAGACTTCCATTTTGGAAAAGCGGCAGATTCATTTATTAGATGCGCTAGTAGCGGAAGGCATAGACGTTAAGAAGGTGTTCGCTCCGGAACATGGATTCCGGGGAACCGGTGATGCCGGAGAGGAGATAAAAGATAGCCGAGACTTGAAAACAGGCATCCCCATCATCTCTATTTATGGGAAAAACAAGAAACCGTCCGCCGAGCAACTGGGCGACCTCGACGTAATTGTTTTCGATATACAAGATGTAGGTGCCCGTTTCTATACCTATATCAGCACGATGCATTACGTGATGGAAGCCTGCGCCGAAAACAACAAAGAGTTTATCGTGTTGGACCGCCCGAACCCGAATGACTTCGTAGACGGACCGATCCGCCAGAAAGGATTCGAGTCTTTCGTCGGTGTCGATCCGCTCCCGATCTTGCACGGCTTGACCGTAGGAGAATTGGCATGGATGATCAATAAGGAAGGCTGGCTGAAAAGTACGCCCGATACCTGTCGGTTAAAGATCGTAAAGATGGAGAATTGGAAACACGGAGATCCCTATTGGTTGCCGGTCAAGCCCTCTCCGAACCTCCCGAATGATCAGTCTATCCGCCTGTATCCGTCGCTTTGCTTTTTTGAGGCTACGAACGTTAGCGTGGGAAGAGGAACCTATTATCCGTTTCAAGTACTAGGTTTCCCGGACCCTAAATACGGGGATTTCACTTTTACCCCGACCTCCTTGCCCGGATTCGATACCAATCCCTTGCAAAAGGATAAAGTATGTTACGGCATCGATCTGCGGGAATATCCGTTCGAAGGAGGATTAACCTTGCGATTCTTCCTCGACTTCTACAATAAAGCGGGAAAGGATCAAGCCTTTTTCTTCTCCCGTCCGAACTGGTTCGATTTATTGGCAGGCACGAAGCAGCTCCGCTACCAGATCGTAAGGGGCTTATCCGAGAAAGAGATCCGGGAAAGTTGGAAACCCGAGCTGGATCAATACAAGGCCATGCGTAAAAAGTATTTACTTTATCCGGACTATCCTACTCAAAATAAAAAATAAGAACGAATGAATTATTGGGAATCGCATACCCAAGTCGCCGTACGTTTCCGCCGATTCGACCGGAAACGTTACGCCGTGTTCCGGAGTATGCACAAAGTCATTAACATTGGAGTCGTAACAGCAAGTACGCTACTATTCGCCCTGCCCGACACGGCGCAAGCTCAAAAGACAATCGAGCCTAACCGGACCGGCGAGGAAGCTTCCGTAGAGCTGGAAGAGGTAGAAGTTACCGCCTCCCGTGCGCCTATCGCACGGAATCAAGTGACCAAGATCGTGACAGTCATTCCCGCCCGTGAGATCGCGGCGGCACCTGTCACCAGTATCCAGGATCTTTTAGAATATGCCGCGGGAATAGACATCCGGCAACGAGGAGAAGGAGGCACCCAAGCCGATATCTCCATCCGGGGAGGGACGTTCGACCAAATAGCGGTTCTCTTAAACGGGGTCAACCTCTCCAACCCACAAACTGGCCATTATAGTTTTGACCTCCCGGTGAATCTCTCGGACATAGAGCGCATCGAGGTGGTATCCGCCCCTTCTTCCCGTATATTCGGGGCCAGCGCTTTCGCCGGAGCGATCAATATCATCACGAAAACAGGAAAAGAGAACAGGATCTCGACCGACAATTACGCTGGAATGCATAAGCTCTGGAAACTGGAAGCTGCCATCAATCACGCGACCACTCATTTCGGACAGCGCCTTTCCGCAGGGTATGCCTCGTCCGGAGGGTATATAGACAATACAGACTTCAAACAATTAAATCTTTTTTGGCAATCGGAACTTAAAAGCGAGGAGGCCGATTTCCAATTCCAAGCTGGATACAACGACAAAGGTTATGGAGCGAATAGCTTCTACTCCGCTTCCTACCCCAACCAATACGACAAGACTCGCCGCTTTTTCCTCTCCGCCGGAGGAGAAACACATGGCAAAATCAAGTTCACCCCCAAGGTATACTGGACCCGACATTTCGACCGGTACGAGTTGTTCCGTAGCGATCCCGCCGATTGGTATACCGGGCATAATTACCATGAGACGGAAGTATTCGGAGCCAACCTCAACGCCACGACACAGTGGAAACTAGGAAGAACCAGTATGGGCGTGGAATTCCGAAACGAGGGAGTAAGGAGTAACGTATTAGGCAAGCCGATGAAGGAACCGCAGGATGTTCCTTTCGAGAAAGAGGGGCAATATCTAAAAAGCGATAACCGAAGTAACATCAGCTACTTTCTTGAGCATAACGTATTATTACGCCGCTTCACGTTGTCAGTCGGGGTCTTGGCAAACTATAATTCGGCCTTAAACGAAGGGATTCATTTCTATCCGGGAATAGATGCCAGTTACCGTATCGGGGACAATGTCCGTCTGTATGGGAGCTGGAACCGGGCATTGCGTATGCCGACTTTCACCGATCTTTATTATGAGGGTAAGACGAATAAAGGAAATCCTGACCTAAAACCGGAAGAAAGCGAGGCTTTCGAGGTCGGACTGAAATACAACACTTACTTCCTCCGGGCTCATATAGCCGGCTTTTACCGAAAAGGCAAGAACATGATCGATTGGGTGAAAGAGAAACCGGAAGATATCTGGGAAAGCCGAAATCTGACAAAAGTCGATAACCTTGGTTTCGAGACTAACCTGAGTTTATTACCAAGGGAACTGGGCAACGAACGGTTCTTTATCCGGAAAATAGAACTGGGATATGCGTTTATCCATCAAGACAAGGATAGTGAGGGGTATATATCGAATTATGCGTTAGATTATCTGAAGCACAAGTTCACGGCTCAATTAAGCCATTCTATCTGGAAAGGTTTTTCGGCCACTTGGTATGTCCGTTGGCAAGACCGGGCAGGTAGTTATACTAAATACGAGAATCTTAAGCCGGCTTATGAGGAACCTTACGCTCCTTATTGCTTAGTAGATATGAAAGTAAATTGGGAATATCAGCGGTTAAATCTATATGCGGAGTTAAATAATCTGCTCAATTCCACTTATTATGATCTGGAAAATATCCCCCAACCGGGTATTTGGTTTAAGGCAGGATTCCGTTATAGTTTCAAATATTAATACCCAGTTGTAGAGACGGGGCGTGCCCCGTCTCTACAACTGGGTGATTTTATTTTTGCTTTTTGATCACCAACAACTTATCATTATTGGTCCCGAACAAAGCGATTTCCGTAACAGGAGCCGCCTCACCCTGTGCCTCAAAGCGCACCACCTTATTAAGCGCTTCCAGCAACTCACGTTCGCCGCTCATATCCGGGCAAGCCATTCGGGTAGTCGCTACCTGTGGGAACTTAATGATATTTTTATAAGCATCATTATATTCGATCTTCCCCATCAACCGATTGCAACCGGCATTTCCTGAAAGCCCTTGACGAGCCACGTCGAACACCAAAACCTGATGAGTCTCCTCGGGATTCAACGTCTTACCGTTCATCTCCACGACACCCCATTCACCATCCAGATCCGAGAAAGAAGCTACCACCGCTTTCTTGGATTTACAGCCGGCGAACAAACCGACGCCTACCAAAAGCAGGCAAATATAAAAAAGACCTTTTCTCATTAATTTCTCTCCAATACTAATAATACATTACCATCTTGGTCTACCAACAACATCTCATTCTCATCTTTTCCGGCCTTCACGGAACGAACCTGATCCATCGATTGAAGCACGCTCGTCTCCAAATCCATATTCGGACAAGCCATCATAGTCGTAGCGCCCGGAGCGATCGTAATAGAAGATACATCTTCCGGATCTAACGTGATCGTCGTATTGAATAAATTACAGCCTGTATTTCCATGTAATTTCTTCTCAGCCATATTGAAGTCCATCTGCGGCAGGCCTTCTTCCAAGACTTTCTCACCTTTCACTTCTACCACATTCCATTTACCTTCCAACTTCTTCACATCTGTCTTGACGTCTGAACAAGAAAACATCATCCCAACGAAAGCGGGAAGCAAAAACGCATAAAACAATACCTTTTTCATCTTCATCATAATCTTTTATAAAATATCTATTGTAATTAGTAAGACGCAAATAGAAGGCGAAATGTTCCCAAGAGCACCCTGTTTTAGCTTATATTAACAGGATTCTTGATTAACATCCTCTTTTTCCACTTCTGCGTTCGCCACCGCAAACAGAGTACCGCTCCCCTGGAACACTCGTCCAAAGCAAAAGCGAACCACATCCCCGCTAAGCCTAATCCGAACACGATACCGAACATATACCCGCAGAACACGGCAAAGAACCACATACAGAATAACTCGATAATTACCGGGACCACAACGTCGCCTACCGAACGCAAGCAGAATAAGAACAGCAGTACCGTGGCCCGCCCTTGCTCCAAGAGTACATCTACCAGCAAGGCTCCCATCGCGATCGTTATGATTGCTTGATTCTCAGTAAATATCCCCAATAAAGGACGTCCCAGCAGATAAACCCCGGTACTAGCGACCAGCGTAATCAGCAACGACCTCCTCCAAGCATACCAACTCAATAAATAAGCGGCTTGCTTCTTCCTCGCGCCCACCAAATTGCCGGTACAAATAGAAGTAGCTTGCGCGATCGACAAAGAAAAGATATAGCCGATTATCACGATATTCATCACATAAACACGAGCTGTCAAGTACTCATTACCCAGCATATTGATAAAGTAGACAATCGTCACCTGCGAGGCATCATACGAGATTTGTTCCGCTGCCGAAGGCAAACCGATCTTCAACACATCTTTCAACTTCTGAAACGGGAACGGACGGAAATAAGCCAAAGGGATACGAGGCACCAACCGCTTGAACAGCATGATAAACAAAAGTGTCATCGCCACTCCCCGGCAAACAGAGGTAGAGATAGCCGCTCCTTGTACACCGAGGGCAGGGAAACCAAAATGGCCAAATATCAACGCATAATTTCCAAACACATTCAATACATTGATCAACAAGGTCACCTGCATCGCGCAATTCGGCTTGTTCGCCGCACGGAGCACCGCCGATATCGTAAAACTAACCGCTTGGAAGAAGCCGAACCCTCCGACAATGTGCATATAAGTCTCAGCGTCCGGCATCAGATCCGGACGGATATCCATCAGGACCAACATCTCCCTACCGAACAAGAAAAGCATCAAGCTGATCAAGCAACCTACGCCGGCGTTAAACAACAAGGAGGTTCCTAACACCTGAATAAAACTCTTATTATCTTTCGCCCCGAAATAAAGGGCGCACATGACGGAAGTTCCGGTCGTGGTAATATTGAACAGCAGGAATACCATGTTCAGTAATTGATTAACCACACCTACCGCTGCCACCGCATTATCGGAATGATGGCTCAACATAAGCGTATCCACCACGCCTAAAGTCAACATCAGCAAGGTTTCCAGAAAGATAGGCCCTGTTAATTTAAATAATTTGCCTCTCAGCCCTCTCGGGGCACGGAATAGTCTATACATGTCCATTGATCTGCTTTCTACCTAAACACCTTTTTTACGAGTCCGCGAAGGTACAAAGCTTTACGCTAAATAGGTTTCGCTATTTCTATTATTTTCCGTAAGTTTGTATCCGGTTGAATAATTTTTGATGAACAAACGAAGACAAATGGACAAGAAACTACCTATATGTATCGTATTAGCCATGTTGATGAGTTGTTTCTCCTGCAAACAGCCCCAACAGCCCACGGAAGACGCGGACATGGATACGCAGTGGGTGGATAGCTCACAACATCTGTATCAATACGGCATCTGTATCGATTCCTTGGACGTAAAAGAGTATTTGATGAAAAACGGGGATAATCCCGCCTCCATCTTCTCTGGGCTGGGCTTCTCGGCCTTGAAAGCAGACAGTATCAGCAGGGCATCCACCCATGTCCTCGATCCGACGAAACTGCGAGCCGGCATGCATTATTACACATTTTCCACGGTAGATTCCTTGGAGACGATCCGATATATCGCCTTCGCCAAGTCGCTGACCGATTATGCCGTAATCGACTTGACCGGAGATACGATCAACGCCTATGAATTTAATAAGCCGATCACCCTCAAGAAAAAATATACGGAAGGAGTATTAAACTCTTCCCTATGGAACGTGATCAAGGCCAACGGAGGTGATCCGTATCTGGCGATCAAGATATCGGACGTGTACGCTTGGCAAATCGATTTCTTTGACATCAAGGATGGAGACTCCTTCAAGGTTCTATACAATGAGGCTTACATCGACGATACCACCGCCTTGAGCATCGCCTCTATCGAGGGGGCTATCTTTACGCATCAAGGCAAGGATTTCGT
Source organism: Parabacteroides sp. AF39-10AC (assembly GCF_003635405.1). NCBI lineage: Bacteria > Pseudomonadati > Bacteroidota > Bacteroidia > Bacteroidales > Tannerellaceae > Parabacteroides > Parabacteroides sp. AF39-10AC. The sequence continues at coordinate 16,820 of NZ_QTLP01000003.1, forward strand.
GGCGATTCCTTTCACCCAAGACAGTATCTTCGAATACTTCGATGAGGAAGGGAACAGCCTTCGCAAGGCGTTCCTGAAAGCACCGCTGGACTTTTTCCGGATCACATCCCGTTTTACGAACGCCCGTTTCCACCCGATCCTCAAACGATACCGGGCGCATCATGGGGTTGATTACGCGGCACCGGCCGGTACACCGGTACGCAGCATCGGAGCTGGTACGGTTATCGCCAAGGGATATCAAAACGGCGGGGGCAATTTCCTGAAAGTGAAACATAACTCCGTATACACCACGACTTATATGCACTTAAGCCGCTTCGCCAAAGGAATCCAAGTAGGCAGCCATGTGCAACAAGGCCAAGAGATCGCTTATGTAGGCTCCACCGGACTCTCTACCGGGCCGCACCTAGACTTCCGTGTCCACAAAAACGGGCAACCTATCGATCCGCTAAAAATGGAAGCTCCCCCTTCTGAACCGGTGAAACCGGCCTATAGGGATAGTTTCGCTTTCGTTAAGCGGCAAATCTTGGCGGAAATAGATAGTTTTCATGTAGCCACAGTTAGTAAAGCATCTGTTATATATGAGAAAGATAGTATCAACCATTTAAATAACTAGCGTATGAAATTCTTTGGGAATATAATATGGTTACTCTTCGGAGGGATTATAACAAGTGTAGAATATCTGATATCCAGCCTAATACTAATGATAACGATCATTGGTATACCTTTTGGCCTCCAGACCTTAAAATTAGCGATACTGGCTTTATGGCCTTTTGGCAGCCGTGTCGTAGACGAGGGGAATTCCGGAGGATGCTTGTCACTTATCATGAACATTATCTGGATATTCGTCGGAGGCTTTTGGATTTGCCTTACGCATCTAGGATTCGGCCTTTTGCTATGTATCACGATCATCGGCATCCCTTTCGGCATGCAACATTTTAAGATGGCAGCTTTAGCCTTGGCTCCTTTTGGAAAGAGCATCCAATAAGAAAGCATCTAACTTTTCCGTAGAAGGCAGACGTCCGGCAAGAATTTAAGATAGGATAAGGTATTATACCTATTTCTTTCTATACCTATACGTTCTCGCTCCTTGTTTTATTTTCTAATTCACGTCATGGTCTGTACAGACCACAACGTGAACTATACAAACCACGCCGTGAACTCTACAGACCACGGCGTGATCTGTAGAATTATACTAGATATTCAAATGAATTCATCCGATATCTTTCAAGTATTCATAAGGAAGGAGGGAAGTATAAATAGCGTTCATATACATCTCCCTCATAGGGCCTAGGGACGTTATAGCTCGATCTGGGAAACCGAAACCGGAGTATTCATGAAGATAGAGGCCGCCTCAGAAAACTTCTCTGCCGACTCCGTGGTAAGAAAACGGCAACTTCCTCCCTTCGTGAGTTTACGATCCATTTCCGGGTGACGCCCTAAATAATCTCGCAAACTCTCCGCTACATGCTCGCCTTGCGAGAATAGAGTGATGCCGGAAGGAAGAAAAGCACGGATCTTATCCATCAAAAGGGGATAGTGAGTACATCCCAAGATAAGCGTATCGATTTGCGGATCTACGGATAATATATGGTCGATATGCTTTTTCACGAAATAATCCGCTCCCGGGGAATTAAACTCATTATTCTCCACCAAAGGGACCCACATGGGGCAAGCCTCGCCTGTCACTTGGATATGTGGGTACATCCTGCCGATCTCGATCGTATAAGAATTGGACGTAATCGTACCGCTCGTACCTACGATACCGATATGTTTGGTACGGCTGATCGTATCCACTAACTCAACTGTAGGACGGATGACTCCCAATACACGACGATTGGGGTCCCATGTAGGCAAGTCTTTTTGTTGAATCGTACGAAGCGCTTTCGCGGATGCCGTATTACAAGCCAAGATCACCAATTGGCAACCCGACTCAAACAGACGCGATACCGCCTGACGGGTAAATTGATAAACGACCTCGAACGAACGGGTTCCATAAGGAGAACGTGCGTTATCGCCCAGATAAACGTAATCATAACCGGGCATCAACTGATGAATCTTATCGAAAATCGTAAGTCCGCCATAACCTGAATCAAAAAGACCGATCGGACCGGGAGTTTGTGGAAACATATCAGAAACCTTCTTTTATAAAGTACAAAGGGTGCAATCCTTTCGGAAAACACCCCCTCTTTTATTCTATAGAATAAATTTTCTTGCTAATTACAAACCGAGTTTCGTACGAACAAACGGAGTTGCGTCTACCGCGTTAGTACCCGTATAAAGCAAAGCTGCCGGATCGATGATATACGTATATCCCTTCTCCTCGCCTACCTTCTGGATAGCCTCGTGCAACTTCTGTTGGATCGGTTGCAACAATTCCTGTTGTTTCTTTTGTACGTCTTGCTGAGCTACCTGAACGAAGTTATCCATACGTTCTTGGATATCTTGAATCTCTTGCATTCTTCTCAACTTGATATTTTCTGTCAATGAATCTTGCTGCGCTACGAAGTCTGAATATTTCTTTTGGTATTCATCTTGCATTTGCTTCAATTCAACTCTATATTTCTCATTCAAGTCTGCCATTTGTTTTTCCATACCAGATACCTCCGGCATAGCCATAAACACCTCTTGAGTTTTTACAAACGCAATTTTAACTTCCTGAGCGATAGCTCCCAACGGGAGAATCATCAACAATAAAACAATAAGTTTCTTCATTTTTACTATATAATTACTTTGTTATTAATCAAGCTTTCACACTTTTCATGCATAAAGCGCACAAATGTAAGCATTTATTTTGAATATCCTAACTTAATCAGCACTTCATTACTGATATCGATCTTCGGAGAAGCGAAAATAATGCTCATAGCTGAAGCTCGATCCCAAACAATTTGATATCCCTTGTCTTCCGAGATTTCTTTCACCGCATTATACACCTCGTCTTGAATCGGTTTCATCAAACTCTCGCGTTTCTTATATAACTCACCCTCAGGACCGAAATATTTACGTTTCAGATCTTGCGCCTCTTGCTCTTTCTTCACGATCTCTTCCTCACGTTTCGTTTTCATCTCGGCGGAGAGGAATACCAGATCGCTCTGATAATTCTTATACATATTCTGAGCTTCTTGCTGAATCGCTTCCACCTCATTTTGCCATTTCTTGGAAACTTGGCTCAACTGCTCATTGGTCATTTCGTAAGCCGGAATATTCTTCAATATATATTCCATGTCGATTAAAGCGAACTTCTGTGCCATGCCGGCAAAAGAACAAAGCAACATCAGACAGCTCAATGTGATAATCTTTTTCATACTCTCTTTATTTATAGTTCTACTTTATGACTGCAAATATAACAGAGGGTTTACTTACAGCCTACCAATATTCGTTAAAAGTATTTATTTAAATGTAGAGACGGGGCGTGCCCCGTCTCCACATACGGAACACGCCCCGTCTCTACATACGAAGCTATACCCGATCTATATTTTAGAATTCCTGTCCGATGATAAAGTGCAGGTTACTACCGCTACGTTTACCATTAGATCCATAATTCGGCTCGTCGAAACCATAAGCCCAGTCGAGTCCCATCAAACCGATCATCGGCAAGAATATACGGACACCGACACCGGCGGAGCGTTTCAAGTTAAACGGATTAAAATTCTTCAAATCAGTCCAAGCGTTACCAGCCTCCACAAATACCAATCCGTAGATCGTAGAGGAAGGCTCCAGCAAGAACGGATATCTCAACTCCATAGCCAAACGAGAATAAGCGTATCCATAAGAGTTGTAACCACCATTACCGGCGATACTACCATTCTCATAACCTCTCAAACCGATCGTTTCCTGAGCATAGGTACTGGAGTAACCACTCATACCGTCACCACCCATATAGAAGGTCTCGAACGGAGACTTCTTATTTTTATTATAAGTACCTAAGAAACCATACTCAACACGGGTCATCAATACCGGCGTACGTTTCACGGTCAACGGAGCCAACGGAGAGAAGATCTTCGCTTTGAACTTCCATTTATGATACTCGATGAATTTATACTTATCCGGGTCTGAGCTTGACATCGACGCATAATCCTTACCATCGAATAAAGAGTAAGGAGGCGTAGCAGCTACAGACAACATGAATTGTGAACCCTTACGAGTATACAACGGGTTATCGATAGAGTTACGTTGCAACATCAACTCCAAGTTGATATTATGGCAATTTCCGTTATTAACCAAGAAATAGTCCCAATCATGCATCATATACAGCTGATAGTTCAACGTCGCCATGAACTGGAAGTAGTCATCCGGCCAATTCAAGCGTTTACCATAACCGGCCGCTAAACCGAACATCATGATAGACTTATCCGGGTCGTAAGCATACTCATAACTATTATTGTAACCATAGTTGCCGTAATAGTTGCTACCATAGCCATAACCGCCCCCATAATAACCGGGATAACCATAGCCATAGCCCGGATAGCCATAACCATAACCGGAATTGGTCAAGTAATTGCTACTGATATCGGTTTGCTTTGAGAAATAAGCGCTGACAGACAATGTATTCGGTCGTTTACCGCCGAACCAAGGATCCATGAAGGAGATGCTGTAAGCCTGATAGTAACGCCCATTCGTCTGGCCGCTCAAAGTCAATGTCTGTCCCTCACCTTGCGGGATGATGCCCTTATAGGTTTTCGGGTTCAAGAAGTTCTTCATAGAGAAGTTCGTAAACTTCAAACTTAACTTACCGATCACACCCGTCTGTCCCCAACCTGCGGAGAACTCGATCTGGTCATTCGCCTTGGAAACCAAGTTATACTCAATATCCACGGTTCCATTCTCAGGATCAGGCAGCGGCACCGGATTCATGTTTTCTGGGTCAAAGTGTCCCATCTGGGCCAACTCACGAACGGAACGCATCAAGTCATCACGGCTGAACAACATACCCGGCTTGGTACGCAACTCACGGCGAACGATATCCTCATACAAACGGTCATTACCATTAATGATAATACGGTTGATCGTCGCCTGCGGACCCTCTTGGATACGGATCTCTAACGAGATAGAGTCATTCGCTACATCCACCTCTACCGGATCGGCGTTGAAGAACAAATAACCGTTATTAAAATAGACATTCGAAACGGCATCATCATCCGTACTCAAACGTTCGTTCAATTTCTTTTGATTATACACCTCGCCCGGTTTCATACCCAACACGGCCATCAAATAGTCCGTAGAATATTGCGTATTACCCACGAAGCGAATATCTTTCAAATAGTATTTCTCACCTTCATCCACTTTCAAGAAGATATCTACCTTCTTCTCGTTAAAGTTCGCTACGCTATCGGACAACAATACGGCGTCGCGATAACCATGCTCGTTATATTTAGCGATTATATTTTTCTTATCGTTCTCATATTCCTCAGTCGTGAACTTCTTCGTGCTGAACATCTCCATGATACTGGTTTTCCAGTCGTTCGGCAAGCTGAACTTCTCGTTCGTCTTCTTCATCGCCTTCTTCAACTCCCGGGCAGTCAGTTTTTCGTTACCCTCAAAATAGATACGATGGATCTTGGTCTTTTCATTCTTATCGATATTGATATCCACGATCACCTCGCCTTCATTCGCGGGATCGTCCTTTTGCTCGATCTCGACATCCACGTTCTTAAAGCCTTTGCCATCGAAGAACTTCTGGATCACGATCTTGGCACGGTCCATGACGTTCGGTGTCACCTGAAAACCTTTCTTCAAACCCAGCTTCGCCTCCAAGTCCTCACGCTCGCCTTTCTTGATCCCGTGGTAATTGACTTGCGAGATACGCGGACGCTGCTTCAGCTGGATCTCCAGCCAAATCTGGTCGCCCTCGATCTTCGTTGCCAAAATCTTCACATCCGAAAACAAGCCATGTTTCCAAAAACGCTTCACTGCTGTAGTGATCTCCTCTCCCGGTACGGTAATCTCATCGCCTACCGACAAGCCCGAGAAGCCGATCAACACAAAATCATCATAATTCTTGATACCCGTAATCTTTATATCCGCAATCTTGTATTTCTTCGGAGCTAACGAGTACGAAATGACCGGCACTTCTGCCGGCGCCTCAACTTGGGTAGTGTCTATTTCTTGGGCAAACGCACCGCAAGCGAAACCCAAGCAAATAAAAAACAGCACTATTCTTTTGTACATATAACAGCTATTGTTTATAAGATTAATTGCTCACTTGTCTTACCGAAACGACGCTCACGTTGCTGGTAATACAATATAGCCTCATACAACTCTTCTTCTCTGAAATCCGGCCAAAACACATCCGTAAAGAAGAATTCAGCATATGACAACTGCCATAGCAAGAAGTTACTGATGCGTTTCTCTCCTCCGGTCCGTATCAAAAGATCGGGATCGGGGATATTTTTGGTCGTCAAGTGGTCCGAGACCATAGCCTCGGTTATATCATTGGGGTTTATTTTCTGTTCCAAGACCTCTTGGGCGAGTTGCCTAGCCGCTCTGGTGATCTCCCACCGGGAAGAATAACTAAGCGCCAGAACAAGTGTGGTTCCCGTATTCGCCGAAGTCGTATCGATACATTCTTGCAATGTATTATAAGCATCCTCACGCAAACGGGAAAGATCGCCTATGGCGGTAAGGCGAACGTTTTTCTTCATCATGTCCGGAGTCTCCCGGTGAATAGCAGAGACCAGCAAGCTCATCAGCGCTTGGACCTCTTCTTCCGGACGATTCCAGTTCTCGGTAGAGAAAGTGTACAACGTCAGATATTTCAATCCGAGTTGAGTGACCGCATCCATAATCTTACGGACCGAAACAACGCCTTCCTGATGCCCGAAGCTACGGTCTTTCCCCTTCGCCTTGGCCCAACGTCCGTTCCCGTCCATAATAATTGCCACGTGCCGTGGCAAGCGATTCTTGTCTATTTTCTCAATCAACGACATTTTTTATCTTACTAATATTCACTTATATTTTTCGCATTGTTACAAGTACGACACCTCGGGCCGAAATCCCATGTAACAGACAACAACAAGAAAGAGTACCAATCTTTATTCTTAAGAGCGCTACCCTTAACACCATACGGATCGTCCAACATGTCCTTTCCCTCTAGGCCATCGCCAAATAACTTACGAAACGAGAACTCGCACCCTAAATTAAGGCGGTTCTTGATCTTATATTTCATGCCCACGCCTAAAGGAATATTCGGGCTGGCGAAAGTCTTCCCGCCACCCGGAGCCACCGTCAGCCCTATGCCCACCAAGACATAAGGAGAGAAACGCTTCGCCCCCGCATAGTCGAACTTATCGCTATACGGGAAAAAATTGAACTCTGCCTGTCCCCCCAACTCCATGATACTACGGTTGAAAGAGGTTTGGGCATTATTCGGAAAAACGTTCTCCATACCTTCGGTCTTACCGGAAACCTGTCCCCACATCAAGTTGGCTTTCAAGGCCCAACGAAAGTTGATGTTATACCGGAACACGGCTCCCACCGCCGGATTCATTCCTTTAAATATCGTATTCTTGTTGGCGTCGCCCATATAAAAGGCGCCACCAGCCATACCACCGATCTCGTACTTATATTCCTGCGCCCAAAGCGTAGGGACCGTACCCGCTAATAGGATGATTATGAGAAGCCGCTGAAAAAAAGTTGAAGTCATAAGCCTTGCTGTTATATATACCACACTTCTTTTTCTAACGCTAAAAGCCTCATAAAATTATACATCTCCTATCGAACTTTTCTATTCCTTCGGGATCAAACGATTGATACGGCCTCTCCAAAGTTGGTTCAAGTCATTGGAACCAGTGCTGGTCTTTCCTCCGAAAATGTTCACGAAATTCTCTTTATCCACAATAATTGAGGAAAAGCCTCTCGCCGCATAGTCGGTCGGTAACACCACCATCGAGTCGATCAACGACCAAGAAATACCATAATCTATCGATTGATACATATCTTTCAATGCCTTGTTCGAAGCGTCGATACCTCCGATCAAGAAAAACTTATCGTCATAATTCGTGATCATCGCTCCCTCACGCTTCGTGAAGTTTGCGTCACCGGAAGCCATCAACGCCCAAGAGATACCATCCATGGTCGCCCAAGTCGTATTAACCACTTGGTTGTCCGCGGTACGTCCGCCGGCGGTCATCAAGTACTCATGATACATTGCGGCATATTGGAGATTGCTAAATCCGGTAACAGGGAATCCGCTAGCCACCGCATCTCCGGCGATCCACTCCATGGATTCGTTCATCGCATAGAACGCTAGCTTTCCTTCCTGATCCACGATCGTAGCTAAGGCGGAAGGCTGTTTCGTGCCCTGCTTCACGCTACCCAAAACGTATTTCACGGAAGGGGCGTTCTCTACAGCGCTCCAAGTCAAGCCATCCTCGGATCTATATAATGTGCCATTTGTAGCCGGCACATATAAAGCATTGTTATACTCGGTAATCTGGGAGATCAAAAGCCCATCGGAAGGCAGACCGGCCAAGGATAATGACTGCCAGCCCTTAGGCGCACTTACCGAAGCGTAATATAATTGGTAAGGTTTACCGGACTCGGCGGGTTTCACATACATAAAGTAATTCTCCGATCCATTATAATCGTAGGTTACCACCTTCTGATCCTTCACGGTAATGCCAATCATAGGATTCGCGTACATACTCCAAACCATAGAGTCCGGAACCACTTGATGGATATTCACCTGCGCCATATAGACTTTTGTCGTGACTTGGTCATACGCATGAACCACGAACTTTACCGGAGCGGAGAAATCGATGGAATCCGACAAACTACTTAAATAATAAGTGGAATCGGGATAAGCCTCGGGACTAGCCTCCACGCCACCTATCACTGAAGAATTAGCGAACCCAATCTTACAAACCACTTTCTCGATCTTCGTACCAAAAGGTAAAGAGTCTATATTAAAAATCCGTCCCGTTAGCTGGTCTATCGTAAACTTCACAGTATCCAACCCCGACACAGAATCATGACTTAATGAAAAAGTATGTATCTGGCAATTCTTAATAGCTTCTACACCAACGATTTCATCTGACTTCAAACAAGAAGACAGCACTAACGCAAAACAACCTGTTATAAATAGTACTAATTTATTTTTCATCAAAAACATAAGTTTGTCGCATATAAAGGCACAAAAGTAGAAACATTTTTTGCTTTCACCCTAATACCTGCTAATATTTATAATATTTTAGTTGATTATATGAGCCTTAAAATTCATAGTTATGATTTTTCGAACTCATCGTTATGATTTAAAATTTCATAGTTATGATTTTTAATGCTCATAACAGAACGTCTAGAGATGCCGCTAACAGCCTCCTTTCCAAGCATCGGCGCATGCACCCCTTGATACAGGCGAACCGGAGCTGTTTCCACCCTCGCCTCGTCCCACACATCCGCTTCCACGAAAGAATTAATCAACTGGGCCCCACCTTCCACCAATAAGGAATCCAACTTCCGGGCAGCAAGATGATCTAGCACTTGCCGGATCACCGGGCCCTCGAAATCTATCCGGATATACTCCATGTTCTCTCGGTTTTCCACTTCCTTCTCCGTAAATATTAATGTACGTGAGAAACCATTCAGCAACCGATAAGAATCGGGAATAACGAGCCGGCGATCCAATACGACCCTAACCGGAGAATTACCGGACCAATGGCGCACGTTCAATGAAGGATTATCCAATAAAGCGGTCCGTGTACCGACCATGATAGCCGCCACCTCCGAGCGAAGTTTATGCACCAAGCGTGAAGTCTCCGGAGAAGACAAAACCGTGACCGGCTCCGACACGTCCGTACGCAAACGATCGATAAACCCATCCTCGCTCTGCGCCCATTTCAAGATAATATAAGGACGGCCTTTCATTTGTAGCGTCATAAACGCCTTGTTCAACGCACGGGCTTCTTCCTCCATCACGCCTGTGACGACCTCGACACCAGCCTCACGCAACATCCGCACGCCTCGCCCCGACACCTCGGGAAAAGGATCCAAGCAACCGACCACCACCCGTGGAATCCCTTTCCGGATAATCAACTCGGCGCAAGGAGGCGTCTTCCCATAATGAGAGCAAGGCTCCAGACTCACATAAATCGTACTGTCTTTCAACAAAGACTCGTCTTTCACGGAAGCGATAGCATTCACCTCGGCATGCGCCTCCCCACATTTCCTGTGAAATCCCTCACCGATAATACGGCCCTTATGCACAACCACCGCACCAACCATCGGATTCGGACTGACATTTCCCCTCCCTCCTTTAGCCAACTCGATGCAACGAGCCATGTATTTCTCTTCAACCTCTACCATAATCTTTGCATATAAACGGTTTTTACACTACTTTCGCGATAAAACAAGAGTAAGATATGACTGAGACCATCGCCTACATCCGAAATTCCCTCAAAGATATTTATCCTCCCGGCGAAGCCCAAGCGCTCGTCCGGCTCATCATGGAACGTGTTTGCGGTCTTTCTACCCATCAACTCCTGTTAGGCAAAGGTAAAGAATTATCTGATACGGAGAAATTTAAAATCAAGGAGATTGTAGAAGGACTGCGTTTATACAAGCCCATACAATACTTATTAGGCATAGCGGATTTTTACGGGATAGAGTTTAAGGTGACGCCGGACGTATTGATTCCCCGCCCGGAAACCGCCGAGTTGGTCGAGCGGATCATCACGGACTACCGAGGCCAAGCCCCTCGTATATTAGATATTGGTACGGGAAGCGGCTGTATCGCTATTTCCTTGGCGAAACATCTTCCGAAGGCTGAGGTAGCGGCGGTGGATATATCACCCGAAGCGCTCGCCGTGGCCGAGGAGAACGCCCGACTGAATCAAGTTTCCGTATCTTTCCTCGAATTGGATATCCTTTCCGAAGGTTATCCCAGTTTCATGCAAGGAAAACTAAAGTTTCACGTAGAAGAAACAAAAGTTTCACGTAAGGAAAACAAAAGTTTCACGTACATGAAACCAAAATCCCATACGGAAGAAACCGCTGTTTCTCCTATAGGCAACTTCAATTGCATCGTCAGCAACCCTCCTTATATAATGAATAAGGAGAAAGCGACCATGGAAGCGAACGTTTTGGAGAACGAGCCTCACCTGGCCTTGTTCGTTCCCGATGACGATCCGCTTCTCTTTTACCGGGCCATCGCCCGCTTCGGACAAAGGCATTTGGTGGAAGGCGGGCATCTTTACTTCGAGATCAACGCCCTTTGCGGAAAAGAGACCGTAGCGATGCTACGTCAAGAGAATTACACCGAAGTCGAATTAATACAAGATTTATACGGAAAAGACCGGATCGTAAAAGCAAAAATATGAAAGAGATAACCGAACCCGAGATGTTGCACCGGGCAGCCGCCTATTGCTCCACCGCCGAACGCTGCATACAAGACGTACAGAAAAAGATCGATGCCGCCGGACTTCCTCCCGACGCCTCCGAGCGTATCATCGCCCGCTTGCTGAAAGAGCGGTTTATCGACGAATCCCGTTACACCCGTTTCTTCGTGAACGATAAGCTACGGTTCAATAAATGGGGACGGGTAAAAATAGGCTACGAGCTTTATAAGAAAAACATCCCCTCCCCGATCCGGGAAGAATCGCTCGCCGCCATTGACGAGGGAGAATACCGCTCCATCTTACTCGATTTACTAAAAAGCAAAAAGAAATCGACCAAAGGAAAAGACGAGCGGGACCTATTCAACAAGTTACTCCGTTTCGCCTCCGGACGAGGTTTCGAAAGCCGGATCACGTTGGATTGCCTAAGCCAATTATTCAAAGGAACAGACTGCGAGGATTATGCCGACGACATGGAATAATCTGCTCAACCTGTTTTTCCCAAACTTATGTAAAATATGTAAACGACCACTCGTCGAGGGAGAAGAACAAATTTGCCTGAAATGCCTATGCGACCTGCCGCACACGGGATATCATCAACTGGTGAACAACCCCGTCGAGCAACTTTTTATCGGAAAGAACCGGATCGAATACGCCACCGCTTATCTACGATACGAGAAAGGCGGAAAAGTACAAAGCCTGATACACTCGCTCAAATACCATGATAATAAAGAGCTGGGCTATCTACTCGGACGACAGATAGCGAGAGAGCTCCAAGCGGATCACAGCCCGATATGTACCGTAGACCTCCTTATCCCCGTTCCCCTGCATCCCCGCAAAAAACGGCAAAGAGGTTACAACCAGTCCGAATGGATCGCCTCCGGCATCCGTTCCATATGGGATATCCCCATCGATACGCGAAGTCTAGCCCGCACCACCCACACAAGTACCCAAACTCGTAAGGCCATTTACGACCGTTGGTTAAATGTATGTTCTATTTTTAATGTCATTCATCCGGAAAGCTTAAAAAACAAACATATCCTGCTCATAGACGACGTGATCACAACCGGAGCCACGATTTCCGCTTGCGCAAAGGCTTTATCAGGGATTCCGGGCATACGCATCAGCATTTTAGCCCTGTCTGTCGCATAAATATTAATAAAAAATTAACGTACGATATTCAAGGTAATGTCATTCAGTTTATCTATTTTTGCAGACTGATATAAATATAGGATTGTATGAAAACACTGGAAAGTTTAGTAGCAGAAAAATTATTAAAGATTAAAGCCGTAAAGTTGCAACCGGCCAATCCGTTTACTTGGGCATCCGGCTGGAAATCTCCGATCTACAATGACAACCGAAAGACTCTTTCTTATCCGGTCGTTCGTAGCTTCATTAAATTGGAGTTGGCTCGTGTGATTAGTGAAAAATTCGAGAACGTAGATGCCATTGCCGGTGTTGCTACAGGCGCGATCGCTCAAGGTGCTTTAGTAGCCGATTTATTAGGATTGCCATTCGTATACATCCGCTCTACGCCAAAAGATCATGGATTGGAAAACCTTATCGAAGGAGAATTGAAACCGGGTTCTAAAGTAGTGATCATCGAGGATTTGGTATCTACCGGAGGTAGTAGCTTGAAAGCCGTACAGGCCGTACGTAACTTTGGTTGCGATGTCGCGGGTATGGTAGCTATCTTTACCTATGGATTCCCTGTAGCGGAAGCCGCTTTCAAAGACGCTAAAGTAACATTGACTACATTGAGTAACTACGACGCAGTCTTGGAAGAAGCTGTCCGTACGCATTACATCGATGAGTCTGAGATCGCGGTTCTTCAGGAATGGCGTAAAGATCCGGCTAACTGGGACCCGAAATAAGTAATAAACAAAAAGACACTCAATGACTGAAGAATTTGTGAGTGAGGTCAAACAGATCCCACACAATGATGAACGTATCTTCACGATGTTGTCCGATCTTTCCAACTTGGAACGTATCAAGGATCGCATCCCGCAAGATAAAATAAAAAATTTTGAGTTCGACAGCGATACCTGTAGTTTCGCTGTCGATCCCGTTGGTAAGATTACCTTCCAGATCGTAGAAAGAGAGCCGAATAAATTAATCAAGTTCACGACGACCAACTCTCCTGTTCCCCTTTTCTTGTGGATACAATTGAAACAGGTGGCCGAGGACGACACACGGTTAAAAATCACGGTTCGTGCCGATCTGAATCCGTTCTTGAAACCAATGGTATCGAAACCTTTGCAAGAGGCTGTGGATAAAATCTCGACCGTTATCGCCTCCTTGCCTTATTAATTCCTTTTTCATTATGGCTCAGAAACTTTGGGAAAAAAATGTACAGGTAGATCATGAAGTAGATATCTTCACGGTAGGTAAGGACCGTGAGATGGATCTTTACCTCGCTAAATATGACGTATTAGGCTCTATGGCGCATATCACGATGCTGGAATGTATCGGTTTATTGACCAAAGAGGAACTAAACGTCTTATTAGCAGAATTACGGAATATATACGCCGTAGCGGATCGTGGAGAATTCATCATCGAGGAAGGCATCGAGGATGTGCACTCGCAGGTGGAACTCATGCTTACACGCCGTTTGGGCGATATGGGCAAGAAGATCCATAGCGGGCGTTCCCGCAATGATCAGGTTCTATTGGATCTGAAACTTTTCACCCGTTCGCAAATACAAGAATTGGTTGAGTTGGTTTCCGGCTTGTTCGACGTTTTGATCTCCCAGAGTAACCGGTACAAGGATGTACTGCTTCCCGGATATACGCATCTACAGGTAGCTATGCCCTCTTCGTTCGGACTTTGGTTCGGCGCTTACGCGGAGAGCTTGGTAGATGATTTGCAACTTATGCAAGCCGCATACCGTATTTGCAACCGTAACCCGCTGGGTTCCGCCGCCGGATATGGTTCATCCTTCCCGCTAAACCGCCAGATGACTACGGATTTATTAGGTTTCGACTCGCTGGACTACAATGTGGTATACGCCCAGATGGGACGTGGCAAGATGGAACGCACCGTGGCTTTCGCTATGGCGGGTATCGCCGCTACGCTCTCCAAGTTAGCGTTCGACGCTTGTATGTTCAATAGCCAGAACTTTGGCTTCATCAAACTGCCGGATCAGTTCACGACCGGCTCCAGTATCATGCCGCATAAGAAGAATCCGGATGTATTTGAGTTGACACGTGCCAAATGCAATAAGCTTCAAGGCTTGCCTCAGCAAATCATCTTGATCAGCAATAATCTTCCTTCCGGTTACTTCCGGGATCTCCAGATCATCAAGGAAGTCTTCCTACCGGCTTTCGACGAGCTGAAGGATTGCTTACGCATGGTAACTCATATGATGCGTGAGGTGAAAGTGAACGAGCATATATTGGACGATGATAAATATTCTCTATTGTTTAGCGTGGAAGAAGTGAACCGCCGTGTCTTGGCCGGAATGCCTTTCCGTGACGCTTATAAGCAAGTAGGTTTGGATATCGAGGCCGGTAAATTCGTTCCTTCGAAGAGCGTTAACCATACACACGAAGGCAGTATCGGTAATCTATGTAACGAACCAATCGCCACCATGATGCGTAGCGTGATAGGTTCTTTCTCTTTCGAACGGATGAACGAGGCTGAAAAGAAATTGATCCATGGATAAGATAAGACGGATATTTCCACTTTTGATCTTGTTTACGCTATTATCTTGCGCAGATACGATAGAGACTCGCATTCCCTATCGTGCGGTCTATCTGGAACTAGATCTGACTTATCAAGATAAAGCATTAAAGGCAATATTGGCCTATAAAATCTATACACCCAAAAACGTAGATCAAGCCAATGAGCAGACCGGTTTTGGTGGAGTTTTGGTTTATCATGGTTTACCCGATGCATTTTTCGCTTTTGACACTGCCTGTCCTCATGAGGCTTCGAGTAATACCATTGTAGAAATTGATGAATCAGGTATGTATGCGATCTGCCCGAAGTGTGGTAGTAAATTTGACATATCATATGGAAACGGCAATCCGGTGGAAGGACCTTGCGCTGAGGAGAAACAAGCCCTCAAACAATATGTCGTCGATACAAACGGTAATAAAATTTACATCCATAATTAAATTTTTCACCGAAAATGTTTGGTAGTATAAATATTTGTACTACCTTTGCACTCGCAAAAGAGAAACAAACAATGCGGAAGTAGCTCAGTTGGTAGAGCATAACCTTGCCAAGGTTAGGGTCGCGGGTTCGAGTCCCGTCTTCCGCTCAACTCTTAGAGAAGAGGTGGATGCTCGAATGGTGGAATCGGTAGACACGAAGGACTTAAAATCCTTTGGCCATTGCGGCTGTGCGGGTTCAAGTCCCGCTTCGAGTACGATCTAATTTAATTGCGGAAGTAGCTCAGTTGGTAGAGCATAACCTTGCCAAGGTTAGGGTCGCGGGTTCGAGTCCCGTCTTCCGCTCGCTTCCAAAAGGCCTCGCTGTTCGAAAGAATAGCGGGGCTTTTTATTTCTAAAATATAATCGTATCTTTATCTTCAATTAAAGTGAGGGTTATGGAATTACGTACAGCGAATGTTACCCGATATATCATGCCTCTGCGGGAAGGCGGATCATTGCCTGCTTTAGCGGAGGCAGACGATGAGTTTAAATATGTCGTTAAGTTCCGGGGGGCCGGACATGGGACAAAAGCCTTGATAGCCGAGTTGATCGGAGGTGAGATCGCTCGTTGCTTGGGTTTCCATGTACCGGAATTGGTCTTCCTGAATCTTGACGAGGCTTTCGGGCGGTCGGAAGGTGACGAGGAGATACAAGACTTACTACAAGCAAGTCAAGGGCTCAATCTGGGATTACATTTTTTATCCGGAGCCTTGACTTTCGATCCGGTAGTCAATCGTGTAGATCCCAAACTCGCCTCACAAGTCGTATGGCTCGATGCTCTTTTGACAAATATAGACCGCACGGTCCGGAATACGAATATGTTGATATGGAATAAAGAACTTTGGCTCATCGATCATGGAGCTTCCTTATTTTTCCATTTCTCATGGGTAAATTGGCAAAAACATGCGATCGGCCCTTTCATCCATATCAAGGATCATGTATTATTGCCACAAGCGACGCTGCTGGAGGAAGTAAACAAAGATTTCAAACGTATCTTAACGGAAGAGAAAATTCGTGAGATCGTAGGTCTAGTACCCGACGATTGGTTGCATTGGAACGATAGTCCCGGTACGCCTCAAGAGATACGTGATGTATATATCCGGTTCTTAATTGACCGAATCGCCCATTCTGACACGTTTATAAATGAAGCTCGACATGCAAGACAAACACTTATATGAATATGCCGTAATCCGTATCGTGCCGAAAATCGAACGGGAGGAGTTTATCAATGTAGGCCTTATCATGTTCTGTAAACGGCCTAAATTCATCAAGGCTCGCTATCATGTAGACGAGGAGAAACTTCGTCTGTTCACATCAGATATAGATAAGGAATCTTTGTGTACGAATCTCCACGTTTTCGATAAGATATGTTCCGGCGCGAAGGATGGAGGTCCTATAGCCAGCCTAGATATTCCGGAGCGCTTTCGTTGGCTTACCGCCATAAGAAGTGCCTCTATCCAAACCTCGCGTCCACATCCCGGTTTTTCCAACGATCTAGAACAGACATTTGAGAGATTATTTCAAGAATTAGTCTTATAGATAATAAACATAAATCTCCGTATCACGATAAAAGAAAAAAGACGGATCGTCCAAACAACCCGTCTTTCCTTATAGAACTAATAGATATTATACTTATCCTCTTAAGTCCGCATCCATAGCGGCGGCGGCCTTACGACCGTCTCCCATCGCCAGAATCACGGTAGCTCCACCACGAACGATGTCACCACCGGCATACACATCGCCTAAAGCGGAGCGCATACTGTCTTCCTCCACTACGATCGTACCCTTCTTGCTCACCTCCAAACCTCCAAAGGCGCGGGGTATTAATGGATTCGGAGATACACCGACGCTAACGATCACCTCATCCACATCGATTGTTTCGATAGCTCCCTCGATAGGTACCGGACGACGGCGACCAGAGGCATCCGCCTCACCTAGCTCCATCTTCTGCAAGCGCATCTGCTTAACACGACCTCTTTCATCTCCTATATATTCAATCGGATTATGAAGCGTCAAGAACTCTACACCTTCTTCCTTCGCATGTTTCACCTCTTCCAAACGAGCGGGCATCTCCTCCTCGCTACGACGGTAGACAATCATAGCACGCTCAGCGCCCAGACGGCGAGCAGTACGGACAGAGTCCATAGCTGTATTGCCACCTCCGATCACGGCCACCTTCTTCCCTTGTAGCACCGGCGTATCACTTTCCGGATTCGCCGCATCCATCAAGTTTACACGGGTCAAATACTCGTTGGACGACATCACGCCCACAAAGTTCTCACCCGGAATGTTCATAAAGTTAGGCAGACCGGCGCCACTTGCCACAAACACGCCCTTAAAGCCATCCGCATGCAAATCATCATAACTGATTGTCTTGCCCACGATACAATCTTTCTCAAACTGTACGCCCATCTTCCGAAGGCCATCAATCTCCACGTCCACGATCTTATTCGGTAGGCGGAACTCCGGGATACCATATTTCAATACACCACCGATCTCATGCAATGCCTCGAACACAGTCACATCATATCCACGCTTCGCCATATCTCCGGCAAAAGACAATCCGGCAGGACCGGAACCTACCACGGCAATCTTGATACCGTTCTTCTCCGCGATCTCCGGAACCGAGATATTACCGCTCTCACGTTCGTAATCAGCGGCGAAACGTTCCAAGTAGCCAATGGCAACCGCTTCCTTACCCATTTTCAAATGGATACACTTGCTCTCACATTGTTTCTCCTGCGGACATACACGACCGCAAACAGCGGGCAGGGCACTTGTCTCCTTCAAAGTCTTAGCTGCCTCCAAGAATTCCCCACGCTCGATATTCTTGATAAAAGTAGGTATATTGATATTTACCGGACATCCCTGCATACAAGTAGGATTCGGACAATCCAGACAGCGCTCGGCCTCTTGCATGGCCTGTTCTTTTGTCAAGCCTAAGTTAACTTCCTCCAAACGGGTACGACTCCGGTATTCCGGGTCCAACTCGTTCATCTTCACACGGGGAATATCCGCACGTTCTTTATTTTTCTTGCTTTTGCGAAGCGCCTCCCGCCAAGGTTCGGCACGACGAGCAGCGATTAATTCTTCTGTTGTCATGATTCAATTACGTGGTTTCGTTATTTCTTCTCTATATCCTTATAAGCGCCGAGGCGCATGATCATCTCATCAAAATCCACTTGATGAGCATCGAACTCCGGTCCGTCCACACAAACGAACTTGGTCTTCCCGCCTACCGTGATACGGCAAGCACCACACATACCCGTTCCGTCCACCATGATCGTATTCAAGGAAGCTACGGTAGGAATCTCGTATTTCTTTGTAAGAGCGGAAACGAATTTCATCATAATAGCCGGACCGATCGTAACGCATAAATCTACCCTCTCCCGGTTGATCACGCTCTCCACACCATTCGTCACCAAGCCTTTCGTACCCAGAGAGCCATCATCCGTCATGATAATTACCTCATCCGAGTTTTGGCGCATCTGCTCCTCAAGGATCACCAAGTCCTTGGTACGGGCCGCCAATACGACGATCACACGATTTCCTGCCTTATGGAAAGCCTCCACGATCGGCAACAACGGAGCGACACCTACGCCACCACCGGCACAAACAACCGTTCCAACCTTCTCGATATGGGTAGCCTGCCCTAACGGACCCACCACATCCGTGATATAGTCACCCTCATTCAATTCACAGATTTTACGGGATGAGCCGCCTACCGCTTGGATCACCAAGGTGATGGTACCTTTCTCGGTATCCGCCCCGGCAATGGTAAGAGGTATACGTTCGCCTTTTTCGCCAACCTTCACGATCACGAAGTGACCGGCCTTGCGGGAGCGGGCGATCAAAGGAGCCTCGACTTCCAGCTTCACCACGTTGGCTGAGAAATGTTCTTTACTTACAATCTTATTCATTATAATCGCTACTGTTGATAGTTTGTCTTGTTTTGCTGGCAAAAATAAGATAAAAAAGTGAATATAGCCCTATTTTCCTTAACAAAAGGCTTTATTCAAACAAACCTTCATCACGCACTAACATCAAAATAGCGGAATGAGGGACAATCAAGAACTTCTCGTCATTAAAATTGATCTCGTAAGCGGCATTCTGCAAATAGACAGCCAAATCACCTTCACGGGCTTGAAGCGGCAAGTATTGCACCTCCTCCCCTTTCTTTTTCTCCCAGACCTCATGCTCCTCAGATTGAGAAGGCAACGGATATCCGGGCCCCGTCTTTATGATATAACCCGCTTGTATCTTCTCCCCTTGTTGAACCGAGGGAGGCAGATACAATCCGGTCTTAGTCTGGCTCTGTGGATTCTTAGGCTTGATCAATACTTTATCGCCTATCATCAGAAATTTATCGATGTCTTTTTGATCTATGGATAGTTGCATGATTATAAGATGTTAAATTTTTATTTCGCGAACTTACGGAAAGTTTACCGAACAAAAAACCCTGTTCATCGAATAATTCCGCCAGTTCACTGATTCTATTTTTTATACTTCTCTCCTTAATTTACATTTGCACCGTTAGGACTTGTGAAAGCCCTAACAAACCGGTTCATCATACAGACCGGCAGAATAGGTAAACATTAAAGAAAAGGACACCTGCCGGTGTCCTTTTTCTTTGCCCAGACGGATAAAAAACAAAAGAATTCCACCAAAAGTTGTTCGCCGATTAAAAAGGCTTTTTCACCGAATAGATAAAGGCATTCATTGATTTTTATTGGTCTTCGTCTAAACAAACCTTAATATTGCCTCATTTTACTAGACTTTATTAATCTATTTATTATGAAACACAGACATGCGATCTTTAAAAGCAGGCTAGGATTGGCCTTATGCTTTTTATTGGCAGGCGGTGCTATCATACCGCAAAGTTCCGTATTAAAAGCGGAAACCTCCGTTACGCAACAATCCCGGAAAATAACGGGTACGATCACCGACGCTAAAGGAGAGCCCCTATTAGGTGTTAACGTAGTCGTAAAGGGTACCACGAACGGAACGATCACCGATCTGGATGGTAAATACGTATTAGAAGTAGAGCCGAATGCCATTCTGGTCATCTCTTACATCGGGTACGTAACTCAACAAACACCTGCAAGCGGGAACGTCATGAACATTATCTTAAAGGAAGACACCCAAAATCTAGACGAGGTAGTCGTTGTCGGTTACGGTACCCAACAGAAAAAGGACATCACAGGTTCCGTAGCGGTTATCGATACCGAAGAGCTATTGGCGTCTTCCGGTTCTTCCGCTACACAACAGTTGCAAGGTAAAGCGGCGGGCGTAAACATCGGTACCTCCGGTGCTCCCGGTTCAGCCACGATGGTACGCATCCGAGGTATTAATTCCATCAATGACAACGGACCTTTGTATGTTATCGATGGCGTATCCACTCGTGACCAAGACCTAAGCTCTATCAATCCCAATGACATCGAGAGTATGCAAGTATTGAAAGACGCCTCCTCCGCAGCGATCTACGGAGCGCAAGCAGCGAATGGCGTCATTTTAATCACGACCAAGAAAGGAACAAAAACGGGACAACCGAGATTAACCTATGACGGATATTACGGTTTCTCTAAAACAGGTAAACGCTATGACGTCTTAAACGCTTATGACCGTATTGATGTCGAATGGCAAGCCTCGAAAAACAATCTGGACCTAACGGGAGCCAGCGCCAATGGAGAATTACCTTACCACCAGCAATTCGGAAGTACTTCCGACTCTTGGGTTAATCATCTACCCAATTACATGACCGTAACCGGCGCCGGTGGTAGCACCTCCATCGATCCTAGCGATTACGATCAAGCGAACAACGTAGTCTATGCGCCCGTAGGCGATACGAACTGGTGGGATGAAATCAGCCAACTCGGTTGGATGCAGAATCACCAGTTGTCCTTGTCTGGAGGTACCGATAAAGGGCAATACACCATGAGCATGAACTATTTCGACCAGCAAGGTACCGCTATCGAATCTTATTTCACACGCTATCAAGCACGTGCTAATTCATCGTATAACGTCCGCCCATGGTTGCGATTCGGAGAGAACCTAACTTATAGTTTTAGCAAAAACAACGGACTTAGCTTCTCAGGTACAGAGTCCAACATCTACTCATGGACTTATCGGGCCTCTCCTTATGTACCGGTTTATGACTATGCGGGCAATTATGCAGGCTCCTTATTCGCCGGGACCGGCAATTTCCAGAATCCTGTAGCTATTCGTGAAAGAAATAAGGATAATTATGCCACTACCCAACGTGTATTTGGCAACGTATATGGAGAGGCAGACCTATGGACTGGACTGACTTTTAAAACAAACTTCGGTATCGATTATCGTAATGACTATTCTTACTCGATGACTAAAAACAACCCGGAGTTCTCCGAGTCCGGCGGTCAAAATAACTTTTACGAAAGTAATTACTTTAATTATCGTTGGGTTTGGACCAACACGTTATCTTTCAGCCGGACATTCAATGAGATCCATTCCTTGAACATCTTATTGGGAACAGAGGCTATTCGGGACGGTTTAGGCAGATCCCTCAACGCACGTAGATATAACTATTTATTCGAAGACAATACCAATACATACACCTTGGATATGGGCGAGAACAATAGCCAACGTACCAACTCTTCCACTTACAATGGAGAATTCGCGCTATTTGGTATGTTTGCCCGTGCAGACTATGGATATAAGGATAAGTATCTATTAACCGGTATTATCCGCCGGGACGGTGTTTCCCGTTTCTCGGAAAATAATCGTTACGGAGTCTTTCCATCTATCTCCGCCGGTTGGCGTATGTCAGAGGAGGCATTTATGGAACCAAGCCGAGATTGGCTGGACGACTTAAAGATACGAGCCGGTTACGGCGTCACGGGTAACTCAGAGATTCCTGTCGCAACTAATTTCGCCAATTTGTTCACGACCAGCACCTCCTATACGAATTACGACATGACCGGAGCGAACAATAGCGAGACAACCGGATTCCGCCTCAGTACCTACGGTAACACTGATACGAAATGGGAAATGACCAAGATGGTCAACTTGGGTCTGGACGCAACCTTCCTGAATGGTAAATTCAGCGGTTCATTCGAATGGTATACGAAGAAGACATCCAATATGTTGATACAAGCGGCCTACACCTCGATGGCCGGAGAATCCGGAAGCCCTTATATCAACTTCGGAGATATAAAGAACACCGGTTTCGACTTCATGTTTAATTACCGTGACCGAAAAGGAGACTGGGCATGGGATCTATCCTTGAATTTATCCCATTATAAAAATGAGGTCTTGAAACTCGCAGAAGCTGACGATTATTCTCTATGGGCTAGCGGTACGCGCATCGAAGGATACGTAACCCGTACGACAAAAGGACATGCCGTGTCTGAATTCTGGGGGTTGAAGCAAAATGGTTTTTATGAGTCCGTAGCCGATGTTATGGCAACCAAGCCATTCGGACAAAGTGATATCACAGAGGCAGACGCTGCCGCTTATGTCGGCCGCTTCCGTTTTGAGGACTTGAACGGAGACGGCAAATTGGATGATAGCGACCGGACCTTTATCGGCTCTCCTCATCCGGACTTAACCGGAGGCCTCAACGCCACGTTAACATGGAAAAACTGGGACTTTACTATGTTCTGGAACTTCTCTATCGGCAATGACTTATATAATAACACAAAATATTTTACCGATTTCTGGACTTTCAACGGTAATAAATCCTCACGCCTCAGAGATCAATCATGGACATTGAATGGCGATAACAGTAATGCTATCCTTCCTATGCTGAATACGGAAGATAACTATTCCGGAGCTTATTCTAGCTCTTATTACGTAGAAGACGCCTCCTTCTTACGCCTGAAAAATCTCGTATTGGGATATTCCTTGCCTAAGGAATTACTCAAGAAGGCTGGTATCCAGAATCTCCGCCTGTATTTACAAGCCGAGAATATCCTTACGGTCACCGGATATACAGGCTTGGACCCAGAGTTTACCAACGCCTATTTACGGCAAAGCGATTCTGACACCGACGGAGCCGGACGTGTAGACTTAAAAAGAGGAGTCGATATGGGAGGCTGGCCTACAACTATGCGATTCTTATTGGGCGTGAATTTTACTTTCTAAATCCATTTTACTATAAAAACGACTAGTATGAGACATAAAATATTAATAATAAGCGCAGTTGCTTTATTTACCTTGAGTTCTTGCGGTGAGGATTTTCTATATAAAGCTCCTCAAGGCAGTATTGACCAAGAAGCATTAACAAATGCTGAAGGGGTTGAGTTATTGGTGGTCAACGCTTATGCCGGTTTGACCCGGCCGACCGGATATGACAATATGTTCAATTGGGTATTCGGTGGTGTATACGGAGGTGACGCTAATAAAGGCTCCGAATCCAATGACCAATCCGTATTGAACTCCGTAGAGACGTATGCCGTCACGGCCACAAACGACTATTTACAGAATAAGTGGAAAGACGCATATTATGGAGCACAACGTTGCAACTTAGCACTCAATGTGATGAAAGAAGCGGCAGACATGGATGAGACAACCAAGGCCTACCGGACTGCGGAGCTAAAATTCTTACGTGCCCTATTCATGTTCGAAGGGGTAAAGATTTTCGGACCGACCGGCATGCCCTATATCGACGAGACGATCGCCGCTGAAGAAAATGACCCGAAAGTTCATAACGGTACGGACATCTATCCTAATATTTTAGCAGATGTAGAAGCGGCCATCGAAGGATTACCCGAAAAACAGACCGAAGTGGCACGCCCTACGAAAACAGCGGCAAAAGCGTTAAAGGCTAAAATACTAATGCAACAAGGTGATATGACAGCCGCCAAACCGATCTTGGCCGATATTATCGCAAACGGATTAAGCCCTAAAGGAGAGAGATTAGCCTTACAAGATGATCTGGACGCAAATTTTAACGCAACTACCGAAAATGGGAAAGAGTCTATTTTTGAGGTACAATTCTCTGTCGGAGCCAATAATAACGGGAATTACGGATTTTTACTGAATTATCCTCATAACACAGGCCCCGGTGGATGTTGCGGATTTTATCAACCCTCTTACGAACTGGTAAACTCATTCCAAGTAGACGAAAACGGACTTCCTTATCTTGACGGAGAGTACAGAAATAAAAAATCCGTAACAGAACGTGTTACCGATTATGATTACATCTCTAAGAATGATAAAACAATCGCCGTGGACCCTCGTTTAGATTTCGCCGTAGGACGTATGGAGATTCCCTATAAAGATTGGGGATTGCCTGCTAATGATTGGATACGAAATGTAAGTAGCGGTGGTGTATTCCTACCGAAAAAGCATGTCTATAGCAAAGCGGAACAGGATGCCGGATTAGCTGGCTCCACCTATTCATCCGGCTGGGCTCCCGGTTCTGCCATGAATTTACAATATCTATGCTTACGTGATTGTAAATTGTTATACGCGGAATGCCTAGCGAACGACGGAGAATTAAGTGCCGCCATGCAGCAAGTAAACGATATCCGTGAACGTGCAGCCAAACCGGATAATATCATTTATCTGGAAGACGGAACGCCTGCCGCCAATTATTTAGTGAAACCTTATCCATCCAGTCACGCCGCATTCAGCAACAAGGAAACTTGTATCAAGGCGATTCATATGGAACGTAAGCTGGAACTTGCGATGGAAGGACAACGATTTTTCGATCTGGTTCGTTGGGGAGGTGATTATATGAACAAGGAATTGACGGCATATATAAATTATGAGAAGCAATACCTAACTAAATTCTATGGTGTATCCGCTCCAACCGCTTCTAAGACGATGTTCCCGCTTCCCGAGACAGAGATCCAGACCGCAGGAAACGATGAGAACGGCCAAGCTTATCTGGTACAAAATGATGCTTGGAAATAGTCCAATCTCATCCTTCTTATAAACAGAAAGGCGGGCTTCCCGAAAGAAAGTCCGCCTTCACGATTCTTTGTATCTACATTAAATAGAACGTCCCTTGAACACATTCGACTCGCTCGAAGGATAGAGATTTCCCGTAAAGGATATACGGTTGCTATTAAAGTTAGGCGATACCGTGGCAGTACATTTATTCGTACCTTTCGCCATACGGAACGTAACCCTAGCGGATACCGCTACACCCTGCACATTCATCTCGTACATAACGTTTCCTTTTTTGTCAGTCTTCATCTGTACACCGGAAGTTGTTCCATCAACCGTTATACCTCCTATTCCGTTAGGACCGGCCGCCGGAGTATTAAACGCTAACTGAATGGTAGCCTTCTCACCCTTCACCGAAACGAAGTTCGTGTTCGGAGTAACATAAACAAAACTACCGCGCTTAAACTCTATACGATCCGCTTCCAATACGAAATCCTTATTCTTCAAAGCTTGCACCGCTTGTTCAAACAATGCGTTAGCCTCGGCTTCCTCCGCAGCTTTCTTCGCTGCCTTCTCTGCTTTCTTTGCTTCTTTCTCGGCCTGCTTCGCAGCTTTCTCTGCTGACTTGTCCTGCTGTGCCATCATCGACCCTGCACCAAATAATAAAACGGCGAGCAATAATACAATCTTCTTCATATTAACTCATTTTTAAAGGTTTGTCTATAAAAGTACTTTTATACATACAATAAAAATACAATTAACATCGACATAAGTTCATCTTTAACCCTTATTTTTCACGTTTTTAACATGATACCATAAAAAGCCCCATGCGGTTACCGCCGCGATGAAATCGGAGAAAGGTTGCGCTAGCCAAACGCCCTCCAATCCCCAGATCGGAGGAAATAGCAGGATAGCCGGTATCAGGAATAAAACCTGCCGACTTAGACTCAGAAACATCGCTTTCCATGCGACACCGATACTTTGAAAAAACTGGCTGATCGTAATCTGGGAACCGACAACGAAAAAGACCAGCATCGTCAGACGTAATCCATTATCCGTAATCGACACCAATTCGGCATCCGTCGAGAATACGCTAACGATCAGTCTCGGGAATAATAAACTGACGATACATCCTACCCCTGTAATCAAGGTCGATACTATAATAGACAACCGCAAGGTAGCCAATACCCGGTCATGATGCCCAGCGCCATGATTAAACCCGACAATCGGTTGCATCCCTTGGGCGATACCGATAATCAACATAACCAGCAGCATGGCGATACTGGAAATAATACCGCTGGCTCCAATCGCCAAATCGCCTCCATTCTCTTTCAACGCATGGTTCATGATCACCACAACCACACTGCCCGCCAGCTGCATGGAAAATGGAGACATGCCGATCGTAAATATATTCCAAATAATGGAACCTTTCAACCGGAAATATTTCGTATGGAAACGTACGATACTATCCTTGCTGATAAAATGACTCATCACGAAAGCGGCACCGGCAGCCATGGAGATCACCGTAGCGATAGCGGCACCCTGTATCCCCATATCCAGCCAGAAGATAAAGATCGGGTCTAGGATCACGTTCAATACGGCACCGATCATCATCGTGAACATCGCCTTTTTCGGATATCCGGAAGCACGCATCACGGCATTAAAGCTAAAACTTAATGTAGCCAGCAAATTACCCGGGATAGCGATATATAAATAGTCTTTCGCATAAGGTATCGTCTGCTCGCTTCCTCCGAACCACGTTAACAAATCATCCAAGAAAATCATACTGGGGATAATCGTCAAGGCTCCGATAATGAATGTCAAAGTGAAAGCGTTTCCTAATACGTTATCTGCCAGATCATTCGCCTTACGGCCTAGATGAATGGAGACCCTTGTAGCGGCTCCCGCGCCGATCAACATTCCAAATGCCTGCATAAAGAGTAGTATCGGGAAAGTCAAAGTCAATCCGGAGATAGCTAGCGCACCCACTCCTTGTCCGATAAATATACGATCTACGATATTATAAAGAGCATTAACCATGGTCCCGATAACGGCGGGAATCGCGTAATGTACCAACAAACGGCCTATATTCTCATTTTCCAGCCGCCATGTAATTTCATTTGTCATAACAAACTCGTTTCTTATAAGATTTGAATCCATGAGACCATCTCCGCCATACTTGTCGCAATCTTTACATCCCCATTGGGTAATTGGATACGCAGGCGATCCGGTGCCTCACAATAAACATTTATAGAATCCTTATTCACCGGGGAGGGTTTAAATCCATTCCGGATCAAGGCATTCCCCACCCAATAAGAAACCATGAAATCTCCCTCTACCCCGATCGGAACAGTAGGCGCTACCGTATTCAATTTTCCGGTATTCGGATCAAACACTATTCCTTCCTTACTGAAGAATGTCTCAAACGACCCTCCCATAATCAAGTCCTCCGGCGTTCCACATGCCATCGGACGTTTTTTCTCTTGCAGCCACAGGCAATCCCCCAGCTGGATCGCTAAATCCAGATCATGCGTTGATAAGAGAATCGCCTTTTGTTGTTCCACTGCCAACTTATGCAAGAGAACCATGGTCTCAATCCGGCTTGTCACATCCAGAAAGGCGGTCGGTTCATCCAGCAAGATTATCGGGCATTGCTGAGCCAAAGCTTTAGCGATCATGGCCTTCTGCCGTTCGCCATCGCTTAATTCCGACACATAATTGCGTGCTTTATGGGCAATCCCGGCAGCAGCCAACGACTCTTCGATAATCCTCCGGTCGTCCTGCCTCAACTGGCCGAAGAATCCCGTGTAAGGATGTCTTCCTAAAGAGACCAACTCGTAAACCGTTATTCCGCCGGCATTCGTTTTCTCCGTGAGAACAACACCTACCATCCGGGAAAAATCACCTTGCGAGTAAGAGGCCAACGGCTTTCCTTTCAATTCGATCTCGCCCCCTAGAGAGGGCTGGAAACCGCACAGCGTACGCAATAAGGTAGACTTTCCCGCACCATTCAACCCGAGAAGGCAAGTCACCTCGCCCGGATATAAATTCAAGTCGAGGGCATCATGCACCAACTTTAGGTGTCCACCTTTCAAAACATATCCAATACTCAGATTTTTTGTCCTTATAACTGGAATCCTTTCCATAACCACTAATTAAAATATTGAATATTCTTCCGGTTTACGATTACATAGATAATAACCGGCGCACCCAGCATAGGTGTCACCGCATTCAAGGGTAAAATCGTGTTGCTTCCCGGTACGACCATCAATAAATTACAAAGCAAGGCGATACAGGAGCCCGTCAACATCGTTATCGGCACCAATATCTTATGATTGGAAGAACCAAGCATCAGCCGTGAGATATGCGGAACCGCTAATCCGATAAAAGAGATCGGTCCGCAGAAAGCGGTAGTCGTAGCGGTCAATATCCCCGTACATAAAAGGATGGCTATTCGTGCCCGCTTGATCCGTATACCCAGATTAGCGGCATACATCTCTCCCAGCAACAAGGCATTCAGAGGCTTTATCAGCAAGACAGCCAACAGCAACCCGATCAATGCGCAAGTCCCGAAGAAAGGCAATTGTTCCAAGGATACCCCCGAGAAATTGCCCAGTCCCCACATCACGAAAGCATGTACCCTATCTGTCGAGGAATAATAGTTCAGTATAGAGATAACCGACGAGGCCAGATAGCCGATCATTATACCGATAATCAAGAGCATGACATTGTTCTTCACCTTCGCAGAGAAATAGATAATCAATCCCAAGATCACGCAAGCCCCTACGAACGCAGCAAGAATCACCGCCATATATCCGCTGACCGGCCAATCCGTAAACTGCCCCAGCGTACCTCCAAAATACAACATGATAGCGGCCACTCCCAGATTAGCCCCATCACTGATACCTAATATAGAGGGTCCGGCCAACGGATTCCGGAATAAGGTTTGCAACAACAGCCCACTCGTAGCCAGTGAAGCCCCCGCCAACAGTGCGGTTATCGCCTGTGGTAAACGAGATTGCAACACGATATTCTGCCATGCGATCTTATCAGATCCCTTCCCCAGTAAAATATCCATCACGTGATCCAAAGGAATCGGTACGGCCCCATACGCCAGCCCTCCCACAAAGAGCACCAAAAGAACCACCCCCAACAACGGATAAAAAAGCAGCGCTTGTTTGTTCATGGCGCGAAGGTATACAAAAAAGCGGAGTTATGTTATACTTCTCCCTACCTCCCGGAGAAAAACAGAATATCGCTCACGTACGCAATTATTAGGAATACACATTCTTAAACGATCGCCTCGAGTACCACACATCGTAAGCAAACCGTAATAATAAAGTAGACTACGGAAATTATCTATATCCGTTACCCGTTCGGCAGGAAAGGATGTATGTAAGTCCACCAAGATCTCTCCCTTTGCCGCGATTTCCTCGATGATACCCATACGATTTTCCTCCTGTACGAAGTCACGATCAATACGTGCCAGCATCTTCAGCTTACTATAGTCCGTTCGGATATTCTTATCGGCCATTTCTCCCGGGGAACAATGAAAATCAACTTGCCAACGTGAATAATACAAAGTCATATCACAGTTAAAAATCCGATCGTCACCCAAGCTCTCTCTTGCGAAACAGTAATTATCATACCAAGGCTTCATTTCCGTAATCATAGCCTCAGCATCCCCTTTGAGCATATCGTTTTGCTGATAATAACGGAACATCTCACGAACATCCGTTTCATCAAAACCCATCATGGCATTAAAACGAGGATCTACCGAGATATTCCAGTCTATATTATATCCACTCGACAAATCATCCAGCGTCACAGGGCTTACCCCCATCATGAATATACGGTCAAACATTCCCTTGAATTGTTTGAAATACTCCCGGTAGAAACCACTGGCGTGAGTCAAGTCATGAAACATTCGCTGCCCATGCTCACTCAATATCACATTGGTAAAGTTGTCGTACTCATCTATAATGAGATACAGGGGATATCCCTTTTCCTTCGCTTTTACCTCTATGTAAGCCAGCTTAGACTTTGCGCTTTCTATATGCTCGACGGTCTCCTTAAAATCAGCGTCATAATAAGCTGCGTACACATGCGCGAACTGATTAATGATTAAGCCGCAATAATCATTGAAACTTGTCATCAGGTCCGCTCCCGGCATCGAACAGCCCGCTTTAGAGAAATCGAAATAAAGTACCTGATACTTATTCCTTTCACCGGTTGGATGCGTACCAATCCAGAGATCTCCAAAATATGCATCAAAATCATCCTGACGCAATATATCATAATACGTACGCATCATGCTTAGGAATACGCTCTTGCCAAACCGTCTCGGACGGATCAAGAAAAGATAGCTAGGTATCTTCTCGATAAGCGGAAGGTACATCGTTTTATCCACGAAATAGAAATTACCATTCCTTATTCGATTGAAATCTGATAATCCGTAAGGGATTCCTTTCACTTGACTCATATACTGGATAACTTTTATACTTGTTGTAGGCAAAGTTAGTCTATTCCTTGCAATAAGCACTAATATTTAGAAAAAAGAGCAACCACAATGTTTGCAAATGCATTTATTCAAGTTTAGTTCACAAACGAATGCATCTGTCTGTTGTTTTGGTTCGATAAAACTCGATCAAGTCATTCATTTCAATATTTTGCTTACAGTTCCATTCTCTCAAAAGGAGATGCTTTGGTCGTTGAGAAGCACACTATTTTTGGCTGTTGAAGTGAATAACTAACGGCTTGTCGAGTGAATAACTAACGGCTATACCTAGCCGTTAGCTTACGGCTTGGGAAGTGAATAACTAATCACTTGGAAAGCCTTTTACGAGTGACTTAATCAACTGTATACCAGACATATTTCACAAACACATTTTACGACTCAACTAGCTCTTCTACTAAATTAAAGAAGAACCAGAAAATTTAGGTATAGTCAGTCAAAATAAAGCTAGCTTCTTTAAAAGAGCATAACAAATCGCAACACAGACACAAGAACTTGAAGAAATATATCAACTGGTATAAAAATGAGCCCGATAGAATACCGAGCCCATTAAAAATGTAGAATGTTTAATTTAACCCCCAATCTATCGGGTTCACTTTTATGAGACAACCTCTTATTTATGCATCTAATTTACTAATATCAAAAAGAGGGCAAAAAGGCTATATGAAAAGTCTCATTCTGCCCTGTTGCCGGACAATAGCCACTTACATCAATACTCGTTCCAATTATACTACTAAATCCTGTACCTGCGCAATTCAAGGTTACATGATTATTTGAAGAACCTATAATCAAGTCCTTAATAGTTGATGTATAATGTATAGGAGGTAAGTACTGGAGAAGTAATATAAACAGAAATCGCCGTTGTTCCTGCAGGAATATGCAAATTACTTCCAATTGAGAAAGTAGAAGATCCGGTAGACGCCTCATACCAACCTTCCACATTGTAAATCACACGAGCCTCATCTACTATATTAACAACAGGAAACTGGTTTTACTGCAAACGCAACTAACGTACAAGCGAAGGAAGCTAACGCAAAATAAATTACCTTTTTCATAATATTTAATTTTAAAGATCTTAGATGAAGCTTACGCCTCATCTAAGATTCCTGTTTAGAAACTTGCATAACCCGGATTCTGAACCAAGTTTGGATTGGTTTGCCATGCGTCTTGAGAAACAGGGAATATTTTTAAATAATCATCTGTTTTTCTTTCACAATTGGATTCAGTCCACATTCCTTTAGTAAAACAGCCAAAACGAATATCATCCTGACGAGAAAAACCTTCCCAAGCCAACTCTAAACGGCGCTCCAATTGGACCTCCTTCAACGTTATGGTTGAATAATTATGGGTGTTATTTCCATAAGCGCGTTCACGAATAGCATTGACTAAATTTGTCGCTTCAGCAACACTACCTCCACTACGAAGCAAAGCTTCTGCTTTCATTAAATAAATATCCGCTAAACGAAATAGATGGAAATCGTTCTCCATTGCCGTAGATAAAGATTTCTCATACGTCCATTTTTGACAACGAGCTCCTTGGTCTTGATAAACAGCTCCCCACTTAGTTCCATCCAATTCAGAACCCGGAATAATACTAATATCTACAGTATAATCCAGCGGGCGATTCTCGTCTGTAATAATTTTTTCCCCGGTTGAGATATCATACTGTTGGCCGATTAAATAAGTACCTTCATAACGAGGATCATCCTCATTGAATAATTTAACATAGTCTGGCTGAGCACAAATGCCATTCCAAACACTAATACTAGCTCCTAGAGCCAAACCTTGCTTATAATGCAACGTACGTCTATAAAGAACATTTTGATCCTCTGTATCTGTACTTGAATAAGACGCCGCAAAGATAGCTTCTTTAGAAGTATTATTATTGGGATCAAAGTTTGTTTTCCAATTAGGCTCCAATATGTATGGCATTGCCATTACCTTATCGCAGTATTCTATAACTTTACTGTTAGCATTCTCGGAGATATTAACACCCCAAGCCTCCGCATTTTGGTACATCTTAGCTAAAATCGTATAAGCTGTCCCTTTAGTAAAAGTTCCATATTTTTTTGTATCGTAATCAGGAGCTTCTGTAGCTAAAGCATTCAACTCTGTTATCAGCCAATCAAATACCTCTTGACGAGATTTGCAAGTTGGTAATTCCTTATCATTATAATCAACAACCAATGGAATATTTCCAAAGAAATCCATCATTGAATAAATCCAGAAAGCCCGGACCCCACGAATTTCCGCAACTTTAGATGTTTTCTCCGCATCACTCAATAAAGTTGAATTTTTCAAAACCTCGATTGTCGCATTACACGTACCAATACATTCCGAACCTATACTCCAACAACTTTTTACACAACTAGTATTCGCAGTCCATGTATGCATATAAACTTCACGGTACTGTCCCCCATCATACCAGTCACCTCCATTACGAGTTACGTTCACTGTTGACGAACCAGAATTTTCTGCGAGGATCATATAGTCTCCGGAATATTTTTTTAACGTATTATAAACCGTACCAACCAAGGCGTTAATTTCAGTAGTTGTATTGCCAAAATTTTCAGCAGGTAGTTTATCGTATACTTCCTCGTCCAAATTCATACAGGACGGCATAGAACATAGTAAAGCCGCACCAGTAAGAAATGATAATATAGTTTTTCGTTTCATAATATATTTTCCTTATTTTTATTAGAATGTTAAGTTAACACCAAATGTAAATGAGCGAGATTTCGGCATGTAATCACGAGGTTCAATACCCGGAGACAAGCCAGCATCATCATCACTTGCCTGACCACGGAACAGTTCTACCTCAGGATCCAATCCTTTGTAACCTGTAATCACGAATAAATTCTGGGCGGCAACATAAATACGTGCTTTGTCTAACCAGTCAATCTTTTTAGTATTAAATGTGTATCCGATAGACATATTATCCAAACGAGCGAATGAGCCATTTTCTACATAATAAGAACATACACGAGAGTTCTCACGCAATTTATAAGTAAGTTCATCATTCATCGCATTTGCACCGCTCAAATAAGTATTATTCGCATAGGCTGCACGTGGATTATCCAAAACCTTATTACCGATTGTTCCACGTATAAAGAAACTAGCATCCCAATTTTTCCATGAGAACGAGTTATTCCATCCGAATGTCAAATCAGGTTGAGCGTCACCTACATATGTACGGTCATCATCCGTTATCTGTCCATCACCATTGATATCTTCGATGATATACTTACCATTCTCATCAATACCATCACATTTCAGCATAAAGAACTGACCTACCGGGCGACCTTCTTCAATTACATGCGAAGTCACACCCGAAGCACCTCTGATCCAAGGATCTCCTGTATAAATACGGCTTGTTGAATACAAGTCATTAGACAGCTTCGTGATCTTGTTCTTGTTATGAGATAGATTAATAGAAGTATTCCAATTGAAAGTCTTATTACGAATAACATCCAAATTCAACATAACTTCAATACCCTTATTGCTCATGTCACCCACATTCGCTTGAATTGTACTATATACGTACGTTGGAGTAGGTACTTTATAACGATACAACATATCAGAAGTTTTCTTGTCATAGTATTCTATCGTACCACCAAGACGTCCATTAAATAATTGAAAATCGATACCAACATTAAACATCGCAGTAGACTCCCATTTCAAGTCAGGATTAGCGTTCTGTGAAACCCTAAATGCGGTCAATTGAGAGCCATCACTATAGTATGTACCTTTTGCCTCGTAAAGCTCAATTGATTTATAAGGTTGTAAGCCATCTTGATTTCCTGTTATACCATAACCTGCACGTAATTTCAAATCCGTAAGCCAATTAACATCTTGCATAAAAGCTTCCTCTGAAATACCCCAAGCTGCGGAAACTGAAGGGAATGTACCCCATTTGTTATTAGCTCCAAACTTAGAGGAGCCATCTCGGCGAACTGTTGCTGTAATCATATAACGCTCTTTATAACTATAATGGGCACGAGCAAACATAGAGATCAATTTATAATCATTTTTATCAGACTTTACATTACCTACATCCAATTTATTGCCTGTTTGCAAATTATTAGCACCCATTGAACTAACAGCGAAGTCTAAGACCTTTGCCTCATGACTAGAGTACTGATTATCCTCCCATGAATAACCTATAATCGCATCAATTTTATGTTGTTCTTCCGAACCAAAAGCTTTATTATAATTCAAAGTCCACTCCATTAATTCGCGGTTCCATGCTCTTGAACGCCGAATAGCCAAACCATTACCAGCATCAACACCAATACGGTTAGCAGGATCCTGCCATTCACTATAATCATTAGAGAAACGACTTTTATATAAATTAGCCTTAACATTCAATCCATCAATAATATCAAACTGAAGATCTCCCTGACCATAAAAATACACATTACTATTCTTTTTATAGTTCTGATCCTGGTTCTGTACAGGGTTACCTTGATCATAACCATCATTACGAATAAAGTAAGAACCATCTTCATTAAACGGAGCCAAAACTGGAGACATATTATATGCGTAAATAAAGTTTGTTTGGAACGGCATTTGCATGTCTGTCAATGTTGCAGCACCGGTTAAACCAATACGCAAACGGTCATTAATAGCGCGTTGTTGGAACTGGAAACGGAAACTATGGCGTTTCATCCAGTTATCACGAACAATACCAGTACGATCCAAATAAGTATAAGACGCACGATAATTATTCTTTGAACCTCCACCGGACATTGAAATAGAATGATTTTGCGAAACTCCTGTACGAAGAACTTCATCAAACCAATCAGTGTCATTATTATAGCCATCGAATACACTTATATCCTTACCTAGCTCTTTATTTAGCGCTTTCCATTCAGAAGCATTTAACATATCAGGTTTGTTAGCTACTATATCCATGGTCACATAACCATCATAGTTGATCTGAGTTTTAGATCCGGAGCCTCTCTTAGTCGTAATCAAAATAACACCACCGGCCGCACGAGAACCGTAGATTGCCGCAGAAGAGGCATCCTTCAATACGGAGATAGACTCGATATCCGTAGGAGATACAGTGGACATATCACCACCCGGAACACCATCGATCACGATCATTGGGCCTTGGTCATTCTGCAAGGTTGATGTACCACGTAAACGGATTTGGGAGCTACGGGTCACGTCGCCCGAGCCAGATGTAATCGTCAAACCGGCTACCTTACCTTGCAACAAATCGGACGCATCACGAGTAATACCTTTATTAAAATTCTCCTCCGAAACATTTGCTACAGATCCTGTAATTTCCTTACGAGTCTGCGTACCGTAACCGATAGCGACAACCTCGCCTAAGTTTACCACAGAAGGAGCCAATTTAACTTCAACAGTCTTACGTCCTTTAACCCCTTCCTCTAAAGTGTTATAACCAATAAATGAAAATTGAAGAACGGCTTTTTTCAAGTCGTTAAGCGTAAGCGTGTAATTACCGTCAATATCGGTAATCGTACCATTGGTAGTACCCTTTTCCACGATGTTCGCACCGATGATGGGTTCACCAAGTTCATCTAGAACTTTTCCTTTAACAGCGCCAGATTGGGCAAAGGCCGCTGTCATGCAAAGAGACATCAACACTGAAAGTATCGCTACCTTACAGCGTCTGAAAGAATCAAAAGTTTTCTTTCGTTGCATAATTACTTAATTTTTAGGTTAACAATCATTGAATTCACAAACACAATTGAGAATTTTCGAGGCAAATATAACTTATTTTTTTAAAATAAGCCATGTTTATATAAAAAACATTACCGCAATTCTGCATGTTTCATTAAATCAATTGATTTGTTTAGGTGTTCAACATGTGATACTCAGATGCAACCAAGCATACTTCAATGATACCATATCCTTATTTTCTACAAGAACAATAGCGAACTTATCATGAATCAACAAAATAGGAAAAATGTCGTTCTAGGCAATAGTTCTAGATGGACTATCGTTAAACTGAAACAACACGTCAAACTATGTCTAAATTCCTAAAAAGAAAAGAGGTCTGATAAGCTCAGGCCTCTTTCATCTTATATTTAGCAAGAAAAATCGTAAGGAATCTATCTTTCCATCCTCTCCTTCTCCTTTATCAACCCATTCCGATACGCATAAAGCAGTTTCTCCAAGTCCTTGATCTGGCTTTGAAGATCCGCACCCTTATCCGTATCTTTCACCATCTGGCGATGGGAGCTTAATTCTACCACGATCGTAGTGGATTTGATATCCAAGCCTTCCTCGATCGCTTTCGCCCGGGATTCGAAGGGTTCGTGTTGCACAAGCTGGAAACCACGGGAGTGATATACTAATGTATAGCCCGCGATACCGGTTTCCAAATGATACGGACGGGAGAAACCGCCATCGATTACCAACATCTTGCCATTCGCCTTAATGGGATTCTCACCTTGATTGGAACGGACAGGGACATGTCCGTTGATGATATGCCGATGCATACCGGTCACCCCAAACTCATCCAATATCTTATCACAAATTTCCTCTTGCTCTCGTAACGTATAATAAGCGCCTTTTTCCTCCTTATGAGTCTCGGCCTCTTCGATAAAGGCACGCTCGAAAGTAGCCATCTTGCTTTTATCGAATAACGGAGAGTCCTTGCCGCCCCAAAGATACCAGATATAATCATGCGCATATTCCACTTCTTCCTGCTCCCCGGTCTTGAAATAAGCCGTACGGATCAGTTGGTCTACACGGTCCAACAAAGCACGGCCCTTATAATCCTGCCCCAAGATACGTACTGACTTAAACGTCCCATCCGGATTCATCGGGATAGAGGCATGAAACAGTAAATTGGAATTACAAACCTGATACATTCCCCCATGCCGGAAGAAACAACGCATATGCTTTTTCATCTTCTCGCTGCTCTCAAAAGAATGCAAGATCTTTCGGATCAAATCCTCCTCCTCAATAGAAAGACGATACGGATCTTTCGGGTCTAAAGTAGGCCAGTTAGTATCTTTAAGCGTATAATCCTTTCCATCGATATGAACCACTCCCCGCTTCAGATCGATATGGTGCAACAACATCCGGTCATCCATCTCAAACTCCGGACGACGGCGGATGATCTCACCCTCCAGCTTGAACTGGATGATGGTGATCGCCTTGTGCATCTGGGCGATCAAACGGGTGGTCTTCTCATCCATTGCATTATCGGCGAACTTTGTTTTCGGCATGAATAACGCACAAGGATCATCCCCGTACGCCTCCATCGCGAAAGTGGCCAACGGCAAAAGATTGATGCCATATCCATCTTCTAAGGTAGCCATATTACCAAAGCGTAAACACATACGAATCACGTTGGCGATACTTACCAAATTACCGGAAGCGGCTCCCATCCATAAGATATCATGATTACCCCATTGAACATCGAAATTATGGTAATCGCAAAGGATATCCATGATCAGATGAGCGCCCGGACCCCGATCGTAAATATCGCCGATGATATGTAACAGGTCGATTGTCAACCGTTGGATCAAGTTACACATAGCGATAATGAAATCGTCCGCACGTCCCGTGGAGATGATCGTACAAATAATCTGATCCACATAAGCGGATTTATTCGGCTCTACGGAAGACTCGTGCAATAACTCCTGAATAATATAGGAGAACTCCTTGGGTAAAGCCTTACGTACTTTCGAACGGGTGTATTTGGAGGACACGTTCCGGCAAACACGTACCAATTGATTCAAGGTCACTTGGTACCAATCTTCCAGATCTTGCTCTTGACTCTTGATCAGTTCCAGCTTATCCTCTGGATAATAAATCAAGGAACAAAGCTCCTTCTTCTCGGATTCCCGGAGCGTATTACTGAAAATCTCGTTCACCTTGCGCTTTACGGCACCGGAAGCGTTTCTCAGCACATGGCTAAAGGCTTGATCCTCGCCATGTAAATCACTCAAGAAGTGCTCCGTACCCTTCGGTAGGTTCAAGATCGCTTCCAGATTAATGATCTCCGTACTGGCATCCGCGATCGTCGGGAAACTCCGTGCCAACAATTGCAAATACCGTAAATCATTTTGTACAGATTCGGCTATAATATCTTTTGTCATCTTATCTCTTATTTATACGCGAATATAAATAGATCCGGTCATTTAAACCGAACCTGCTCCGGTTTATTTTTCTCGGCTACTTGCTGGATCTCATAGGGGCTGACCTCTACGGCGCCTTTCGTCAATTCCGGAATATTGTAGGAATACAACTGATAGTCATACTTATCCGGATCTTCTTGAGGCAATAAGAACGGTTTCGAAGGCTTACCGTCTTTCCCTATATAACAAATATAAGGTAAAGTATATAAACCGTTATCCCGGCGGCTACTAAATACGACCCAATCACTATTACTACTCCAAGAATGATAGCTATCCGTATCCGGGCTATTCAACGCGGACATATCCATCGCTGTCCGATTCTCCAAATCCATCATCCGGATCTCCGCATCCGGGTGCCAAATAGGGAACTGCCCATAAGCGGTTTCCGTGTACATCAGGAAACGCCCATCGGGAGAGATACGGGGAAATGTATAGCTCAAGCTATCCGCATGTACCAACGTATCGATCGGGAAGCTGATCTCGCCACGATCCGGATCGAACGCGACACGGCAGAGATTATAACGTACCTTATCATAATTCTCCGGCATCTTCTGGGCCGGGGCCGTACAGAAATAAAGCCATTTACCATCCGGAGAGAACGCGGGGAAAGTCTCGAATGCATCTTTTGTGATCAATGAGGCTTTCGAAAGGATTTCTTTGTTTTTCACGTCATACACCACCACATCGGACTCCAAGTCGAACACTTCCATCTTTTTCTCTTTCACGGAATGGAAAAACTGTTTGATATCATTTACCGATGTGGTGATATAGCGCCCGGAAGGATGCCAG
Source organism: Parabacteroides sp. AF39-10AC (assembly GCF_003635405.1). Taxonomy (NCBI): domain Bacteria; kingdom Pseudomonadati; phylum Bacteroidota; class Bacteroidia; order Bacteroidales; family Tannerellaceae; genus Parabacteroides; species Parabacteroides sp. AF39-10AC. The sequence goes on from NZ_QTLP01000003.1 coordinate 56,604, forward strand.
AAAGGATACGTCATATTACTGATCGTCCCATTCGTTTTCGTATTCAATTTACTGATTTTCTTGTCTTGGACAATATAAGTTCCCCCATTCGCCGCACGCATATGGAACATCATCTGCCCCGGATCTCCCATACAGAACGAATGGCAGTTCATACAATTATAGCCGGTCATATCGTTACGGATAATCGGCTGTTCGTCAAACGACTCCAAATTCCGCTGATAAATACCCACAATATGCCATTTCTCGTATCCCGGCTCTATCAAACGGTATACTAAATGAGAGTCGATCGCTTGATCACTGATATAGACAGAGAATGGTGCCCATTTAGTCCACTCATCACCTATCTTCGTGGCGATCGTAACAAAAAAGGCTTTTCCACGGTTCGCACGTGTCAAGCGAATCCAATCCTTCATCTTAAAACGGATCGTATTTGTCCCATGATATTCAAACACTTCCGACTCACTACCTTCTATTTTCGCATAGCATTCATCCGCTGGTACATTTATCCGGAAATTCAACGGAGCTATATTATAAGGTATAGTCGTCCCTTTATAATCCGGAAAAATAGGAGGCGGGGACATACGTTCGTTCGTGACATTCGTAATGCCTTCCGGATGCAAGGACCAAAAGCCTAAATATACGACTATAGTGAGAACTTGTATTATTAGATATCCGATCACAAAATTTCGGACGATCTTTCTTTTCTTTGTATTATCCATGTATTATTGTCGTTTAGGAGTCGGGATAAATTGAGCGTAATAATAATAGGTATCACCAAACTGTTGCTTCAAGGCTGCCGGCGGCATAGAGCGTGCCACTTTCATGAATTGCAGGAAGCGATTCTGCACCTCCTGACTGATCGGGAAGCTCCGGAACGCCTCCGGATCTTTCTGTACGGCCGCGAAGAACAAGCAAATAGCTTCTTGATAAAGCACCGGGAATGCCTCACCCCGTTCTTTCATCAATTCCATATAATGCATAAAAGTCATCAAATCCTTATAAACCAAAAGATATCCCATCCCATATTCGAAAGCCGGACGGTTATCGGCATGATCGTCGATCAAAAAAGCCAATGCGTTCGGAAAGATCAAGGTCAGGTCCAAAGGATTATCGGTAATCGGAAGCATCGCCCGTTTTGCCGCTATCCAATCTTCTGACGCACAAGCCACGGAGTCCAATAATGGACGTTGAGCGGTTGCCCAATCCCGGTAATGCGGGTTCGATTCCAGTATCTTGATATATTTCTCCGCCGCACGATATTCGCCGGTTACCAGATAAGTCTCCACCAAACGCTTCATCAAACGAGGTTGCACGCAACGTTGTGAACTTAATACCCCCACAAAGGCGAAACGTTGGGCGGCGTTCACTTGCCCGACTTGCCAAGCCACCTCACTCGCCTCGATCAATCCCATCCGGCTTTTCGGATCGTGCGGAATAAAACCACCCTCACCGATCTGGGGGAAACGCATCAAATCGGAAGTAAAACGTCCGGTTTTCGACAAAGCCAAATTCAGATAAATCAAGGCATCCATATCCCGCACAGAATGCGCACGAGCGTGCGAGACAATCTTCTGCCATTCTCCCAGCCGTGCATAGTAATCATACCGATAGGCCTGCTCCATCGGATCTTTCTTATAGAGAATCCCGGCGACCATCGCTATCAAAAGAAAAACGTAAGAAACGATTCGTTTCCAAGATTCCTTACGGATGAAAACCCGGCTCCTTACATAATAAAGAATGAAAGCGATCAAAGGATACGCAAGCATGATATATCCTAAAGAATTAGGTATCGGATATTCGGGATGGCATAGATGTTTGCTGAAAAAAGCTTCCCGCATCGGAAGAATATAAACCGTACGCATGGCGATCAACGGTAGCAAACCTCCCCAAGCGATAGCGATAATGGCTACTCCAAAACGAGCCTTATCCTCTTTAGCACAACACTCATAAACCGCGATCAATAAGGCCAACAATAAATTAGCGGGTGCCGCAAAAAAATAAGAGCCCCCCAAAAACAAGAAGCCAAAGAGATAACGAAGCCAATCAATCTTGATTGAAGTATACAAATACGCAAGAACCTGCACGAAAGCGAGCATCGTCAACAAGGCGATTGACTCCTGCGGATAGATCCAAATTAAAAAAGAGGGAAGAATAGCCGCCAACATAGAGGCACGCACCCCACAAGCTTGTAAGTAAAGGAAAAAACAACCGGAGATCAGTCCTAATAATAAAGCGATCACTACCGAAGCCCCATAAGGATGGATAAACGCAAGCGATAAGAACTCAGTCACATATTCATTCAATCCACCCGGTTCGGCCAATCGGTCTTGGAAATAACTACCGGTAGTCTGAAACATCATATACTGCTCCAGAAAACGATACCAATACCGAAAATTCAACTCTATGAATAGGAAACTACCTATAATAAAAAGGAATAGTATAATGGTATTATTGTTAACAAATAGTCTATTCTTCATTCTCCAACTGTTTTTCGGATCGTAAAGATAGAAAGTATATAGAAGACGGCAAAAGAAAAGGTTTAATTATTATATTGAACACGGAATACACGAAACACACGGACTGATACTATATACCTCAGTGTATCGCTGTGTGTTCCGTGTTCAATCCTGTACTTACATCTGCTGCTCGCCGCCGCCAGAGCCGCCGCTCTTCACATCATCGTTATTGATACCGCGTTTTACTTTCTTGATAGCATCTTTCAAGGTACCGAAACGATAGGATACGCTAACTTGTAACATGCGCATCGTTCGGTAATTGGTCTCACGGCGGAAGAACGTATCGTCTGAAGAAGTGTTTTCCATCTTCATTCGTTTCCAGAACGGGTTCTGGAAAGACAACTGAACCGAGAGCTTTTTCTTCAAGAAATCCTTATTTACGGAGATTCCCGTAAAATAGAATGGAGAACGTTTACCCTGCAACTGAATCCAAGGAGAGAAATATCCTCCATGCAAGTTCAAGCGAAAATCCATCGGGAAATTAAACTGCGTACCGGCGAATATACGTCCGCTGAAACCACTGTTCGCCATATCATTCATATCGCTCTTCAAATCCGTATAATCCACACCTCCATTCATATAAATACGGAACAAAGGAACCGGGTTCCAATTTGCGTATACGAACAAGCCCGTAGATTGTTTCTTTCCTATATTACCATAAGTAGTCTGGAAAATACCCGGGTTCTTCGGATCGATAAAGGTATATTGCTCGATCGAATTATTCACGAACGTATAAGTAGCACTCGCGTTAATGCTGAATTTCTGGGCGAACATACTATAGTTCAAGTTAATATTATTACTTTTCTCAGAGTCCAGATTCGGGTTACCGAAGGATATATTCTGCGGGTCCGCATTGTTTACATAAGGATTCAAATACCAGATACCCGGACGCTGGATACGCATATTATATCCCAAGCGAAGCTGTTGCGCCATGCTCAGTTGATAAGAGATCGTAGCGTTTGGCACCACGTCAAAATAATGGGTGTCAAAATTCATATCGGGAGCCATCTCGTATTTCACATCCAAAGAAGTTCCTTCCGCACGGACACCCGCTTTCACGCCAAACTTATCAAACTTCATCGAATAGCCCAGATAAGCGGAATAGATATGTTGGGTATGACGGAAATGGCTATCCTTGGAAGTAACATCTTCCCATATATTCAGCGAATCGTTGAAAGCGGTACGATCTGTATTACTCCGGCTCTGGCGAAATATGTATTTCGCGCCAACCTCCAAGGTCTGGTCCTTCCATGTAGGAGTCGTATAATCCACCTGTCCGGTGTGCTCATTCGTAGAAGCCTTATTGATATTATTTTGCGGATAGCCGAGCCAAGGATTGTAATTCACGACATTCTCTAATTCCGTATAATCCTTACTATCATTCGGAGAATGGCTGAAACGGTAAGAGACCGTCAGCAACTCATCTTTCTTATGGGTAGAGTGCTGGTAATCCACGTTCACGTCCGTAGAACCAAATGTCTCTGTCGTTTCCGAGTTACGGTTATAACTGTAGACCGGATTATGATTGATATCCTGCATATTCACGTTATACTCCGAGAAACTTTTCATCTCGCCACGGAATAAGTTCGCGCCAACGGTCAATAGATTCAAAGAGTCGATCTCATAACTTCCCTCCAAATAACCGAATTGGAACGGTCCACGGCTCTTTCTACGTCCATTTTGTGTCAAGAAGTGTTCCCCGTCATTTTGCAAATCTTCCCGTACGGAGTTAGCGTCATTCCATGGGTCCCGCTCCCGATTATAGTTATAGTTGGCGGTAAGTCCTAATTTTCCGGCTTTTAGAGATACATAACCACCACCGCCGACACGCCCCAACGAACTACCGTTCACACGAACCGTACCAGTATATCCTTGTAAAGCATTTTTCGTTGTAATGATATTAATAATACCACCGATACCCTCGGCGTCATACTTAGCGCCCGGGTCTGTGATCACCTCTATGTTTTTCACGGAATTGGCCGGCATACTCTTTAATACCTCAGCAGGATTATTACTCAACAGGTTAGAGGGTTTACCATTCATGTAGATCTTGAAGTTCGTGGAACCTTTCAATTGGATTTGGTCATCTCCATCCACGGTTACCATCGGCACTTTGCGCAACATATCCAACGTATTGTTGGTCTGTGCCTCGGGGTCATCTTCCAAGCTATAGGTAAGTTTATCGATCTCAGCCTTCACCAAAGGTTTCTGCGCCGTAACCGTCACTTCCCCCAGCCGCTGGTTATCCTCCTGCATATATAACTTACCCAAATCCAAGTTCCTCTGTTTATCCGAGATCGTAAATGTTTTCTCGGCAGGAGCTTTTCCTATCGATTGCATAGAGATGATGTATTTGCCGGCACTGCTTAAAGGTGTCTGAAACTTACCATCCACATCACACGCTAAAAGCTTGACCGGCTTATCGGGGGTTTTCGCTAAAGCAATTCTCAACGTCGCATAGGGTACGGACTCGTTACTCAGCGAATCTAACACCTGTCCCTTAATTGAATAGGAACCGGTTTTATCAGCCTGCGCATACAGAGGAAGCGCAAGGAACAGTACCCAAAATAAGGCAAACAATTTTTCTTTCATACGTTCATCATCTATTACATAATACTATACTTATCTCTCAACTTTTTGTACTAAATCACACTGTTTACGATTGATTCGTACAAATAAAGACATTAATATACGTTCGTAAGCATTTTTTCCTCACAAAAAGTCTGAAAAAACTTTATTTTCATACAAAGACGAGCTTTGATACCGATAAGTTGCATATTTCCTCATCTATATCCTTTATGAACCGCTCTCCAAAGCCTTTACATCATCGTTCTTTATACCACGTTTCACCTTCTTGATAGCGTCTTTCAAATTACCGAAACGATAGGAGATGCCTATACCAAATGTACGCGTCGGAGAATAGCTGATATCTTGCCTATGGAAAGTATCGTCGTAGATCGTAGCCTCCATTTTCCTGCGTTTCCAAAACATATCGTAAAAATAGAGGGATACGGACAGTTTCTTCTTCAAAAAATTCCTACTCACATAGACTGTAGCGAAATTCAACGGCGAACGCCTCCCTTGCAGCTGTATCGCCGAAGAGATAAAGCCTCCATTCAGATTCAACCGGATATCGAGTGGTAAGTTAAACTGAGCCCCGGCGAAGACACGCCCGCTAAAGCCACTGTTCGCCATGTCATTCTTTTCGCTCCTCAAATCCGTATAGCTCAAGCTTCCATTCAAGTTAACGCGGAACAGGGGGATCGGATTCCAACTACCGTAAACAAAAAGGCCGGTAGTCTGCCTCTTCCCGATATTCCCGTAAGTAGTCCGGAAAATTCCTGGATCCGCCGGATCGATAAACGTATACCGCTCGATTGAGTTATCTATAAATGTATAAGAGATACTTGTATTGAAACTGAACTTTTGGGCGAATATACTATAATTCAGGTTCACACCGTTACTCTTCTCCGAATCCAAGTTCGGGTTACCATAAGAGATGTTCTGCGGATCCGCATTGCTCACATACGGATTCAGGTACCAGATACCCGGTCGTTGGATACGCATATTATATCCCAGACGAAGCTGCTGGCTCATACTAAGCTGGTACGATACGACAGCGCTTGGCACCACGTCGAAGTAATCGTTCCCGAAATTCATATCCGGTGCCAGCTCATACCTCACTTTCAAGGAAGTCCCTTCTGCCCGCGCACCAGCTTTCACCCCGAATTTCCCAAATTTCATCGTATATCCCAGATAGGCGGAATAGATCTGTTGCGAATGATCGAAATGGCTATCTGCGGGAGTCGCCTCCTCCCACATTTGCGATGTCTGGTTGAAGGCCTTACGATCCGTATTACTCCGGCTCTGACGGTAGATATACTTTATGCCCGCCTCCAAGCTCTGATCTTTCCAAGTAGGTGTAGTATAGTCAAACTGCCCGGTATGCTCGTTCGTCGATGCCTTATTGATATTATTTTGCGGATAGCCCAACCACGGCTCGTAGTTACGAATATCCGTCAACTCCGTATAATCCTCGTTATCGTTCGGGGAACGACTGAAACGGTACGAGAGAGTGAGTAGTTCGTCTTTCTTGCGCGTGGAACGCTGATAATCCACATTCATGTCAGCTGAGCCGGACTTGCGGCTCGATTCCGAATTACGATTATAACTATAAACGGGGTTCCGGTCGGCATCCAGCATCTTCACCGCATATTCCAAGACGCTCCTCGTGGTTCCGAGGTACAGACCAATCCCTACAGTCAATAAGTTCAACGAATCGATCTCATAACTACCTTCCAGATTCCCGAAATGATAAGGGGCTCTCGATTTACTACGTCCCACCTGATTCAGATAATGTTCTTCCTTATTATTCAGATCCTCACGCATGGAAGAAGCATCGTTCCAAGGCGTATTGTCACGGTCACAGTTGTAATTGGCAGACAATCCGAACTTGCCGGCTTTCAGCGACAGGTAGCCGCTCCCGAAGATACGCCCATTGGTGATGGTGTTCAAACTTACCGATCCCGTATAACCCTGCAAGGTGTTTTTCACCATGATGATATTGATAATCCCCCCAATTCCCTCGGCATCATACTTCACACCCGGCTCCGTGATAACCTCGATGTTCTTCACCGAGCTTGCCGGCATGCTTTTCAACACTACCGACGGATTATTGCTTAACAAATTCGATGGCTTACCGTTCATGTAAACCTTAAAATTTGAAGACCCCTTCAACTCAATCTTATCCTCACCGTCCACGGTAACCATCGGGACCTTACGAAGCATTTCAAGCGTATTATTGGTCTGTGCCTCAGGATCATCCTCCAGACAGTAAATGATCCTGTCGATCTCTGCTTTCACCAAAGGTTTCTGCGCCGTGACCGTAACCTCTTCCAAACGCAGGTTATTATCCTGCATAAACAGCACGCCGAGATCCATGACTTTCCGTTCATCCGAAAGGGTGAATACCTTCTCTGCCGGAGCCTTCCCGATAGATTGCATAACGATAATATACGTTCCGATGTTATTCAGCGGAGTCTGGAACTTCCCATCTATATCACACGCCAACAGCTTGATTGGCTTCTCCGATGTACTCGCCAAAGCGATTCTCAATGTGGCATACGGTACGGATTCATTTGTCAGTGAATCCAGCACCTGGCCTTTAACCGTAAAAGAACCGGCTTTATCCATTTGCGCATACAGCGGAAGCGCAAGGAACAGTACCATAAATAAGGTTAACAACTTTTCTCCCATACATGCGTCACTTATTACAAAACACAATATATTCCACTCATAACACTGCGTTTACGATTTATTCGTACAAATAAAAACATTATAAACATTCGTTGGCTATTATTTCTCACAAAAAGTCTAAAAAAAGAAATATATCATTATTTTTGTACATCTAATTTTCTAAATAACAACATTATGAGAACTATTTTTTGTGTATTAGCCACTTTGATGTTAGGCATAGCCGGTATGCAGGCCCAGAGTTTAAAAGCCATTAAGTTGAATGCTCCCGACAAGACCCGAGGCGCTTCGGTGATGAAAGCCTTGGCAGATCGTCATTCCGAGCGTGAGTTCGCCAACAAGAAACTCAGCCAACAAGATCTTTCCGATTTGATATGGGCCGCTATCGGTATCAACCGGGAGGATGGGAAACGTACCGCCGCTTCCGCTTTGAACAAGCAAGACATAGATGTCTATGTACTTATGGAAGAGGGCGCTTATTTGTATGATCCAAAGGCCCACCAACTAAACCCGGTAGTGGAAGGTGACCATCGTCCGTTAATCGGTGGCAAGCAAACCTCCGTGAACTCTGCCCCTGTTTGCCTGTTGATGGTTTCTGATATTTCTAAGTTCGGCAACGTGGGCACACCGCAAATGCGCGAGCGCTTTGGAGCGTTAGACGCAGGATTGGTCTCTCAAAACATCGCCTTGTTCTGTTCCGGATGTGGTTTGGTTACGGTTCCCCGAGGTAGCATGGAGGCTGATGCTTTGAAAAAAGTGTTGAAGCTATCCGACTCCCAAATCCCAATGATTAATCATCCCGTGGGTTACGCTAAATAACAGGGGTATCCCCATCGCCTCACGGCAGTAGTCCCATAAGCCAACACCACTACTGCCGTAGGCTTACGCCACTACTCCTTATGGGGCATGCCAGTAGTCACATTAAAAACACACGCTCCAAGCGAAGATCAAAGCCAGCAACGCAAAGATCACCACCAAAATCGTATTCCCCCAGCGAATCAGGAAAGAGGGTAAACGCTCGATAAATCCCTCTATATTAGCGATACGGGCTGCCAATAACAAGCGAGATTTATCAATCTCACCGTCATCCACGGCGATATTGCGTGCGATCGACTCTGAGAACAGATAACCGTCTTGCATCACTGCGCCACATTGGTCACGCCACCATAAAAGGCTGAAAGATCACAAATCATCTCCACCCACCCGGATATCGCCTTCTACCGGATTATAGTAGCCCAATAATAACTTGATCAAGGTTGTTTTCACCGTAAAAGAAAGTCTTGTTATAAATAGACTCTTCGATTTGAGACAGCAGAAATATCCAAAAAACATTTTTAGCGGTAGAGCCTATAAATGAGTTTCCCAGCAAAGGATACAAGGTTTGTTACGCCAACACGTTAAGCGGTATTCAAGACATATATCATATCTATTGGAGATTATCAGCTGGAACTTTCCACACATCAATTATTCTATAAACAAGAGCTGTTAAAGGTATTAAGCCCCAAAGATTTCAAGTTACTCTATCAGTTATCCGAACCATTGAATCAACCGGTAAGCAGAGAAAAGCTTTTCCAAGAAATTTGGGAAGGGAAAGAAACTCATGACAGCTTGAATAATAGTATCTCACGTTTACGTAAGTTATTGGAAAGGGATATCACGCTTTCAATAGATGCCGTAAAAGGAGTTGGCTATATATTACAAAAAAAGACCTATTCCCCTCATCGCAATTAAGGGAGGCTTATTGTAGATTTCTTTATACGTTCTTGTTCCCTATCGCATGATTCGGGAAAAACACGTATGACTTTTTTGAAAAACACGTACGACTTTTCCCGGAAACACATACGTGTTTTGAAAGAAAGATAGCAATGTTTTAAACATACTAATTCTCAACACATTATACACCTATGTCATTCGCTTGCTTATTGTCTGGAATTTGTCTTGGAATACAACGCATCCTTACTTGCCCTGTATTTACATCCACGTAGAGACGCAGCACGCTACGTCACTACAATTAGAGGACATAATGCGGTGAAAATCGAGCAGAAAAAGTCTTTCGCAAATCATACCATTTGCCGCATAAAGAGTTTTCATTATCTTCGCGGAAAATTAATAGAAATGTTATCGTTCTTTATCATACTTCCAATCCTGTATCTTGCAGGGAATATTTATATTTATCTAAAGGGAAAACAGGCTTTGAAAAGCCAGTCTACCGGAGTTAAAGTATTGTTATCCATTGTTTTTTGGGGAGGAGTTTTGTCATTCTTCAGTAGTTTTCTATTCAGGAACCTAGATATGCCGGCTTCTTTCGCTCAAACAGTTTCTCAAGTAGGAACAGGATGGCTCGTGTTCACTTTATACATGGTATTGGCCCTGTTGGTATTTGATATCTTACGACTTTTCCACCTACGTTTCAAATACTCATTCTATTTATCCTTATTCTTAACACTCAGCTTATTAGGATATGGAAACTATAATTACCAACATCCTGATACACGAGTTATCAACATGGTTATCAACAAACCGGCCGATACCGATGGACAGTCGCTGAAGGTCGTAGCCATTAGCGACATACACTTAGGATACGCTACCAACAAGACGATGCTTGCCGGATATGTGGATATGATAAACGCCCAACGCCCGGACATCGTTCTTATCGGTGGAGACATGATAGACAACAGTGTCGCACCTCTGCGATACGAGCATATGGAAGAGGAACTGTCCAAGATATACGCTCCATTAGGCGTTTATATGGTACCGGGTAACCATGAGTATATCAGTGGCATAGAGGAGAGCGAGAAATTCATAGCGCAGACGCCCATCGTACTTTTAAGGGATTCCGTGGCTATCTTGCCCAATCAGATCCAACTCATAGGACGGGACGACCGGCATAACAAAGGACGGAAAACTTTAGGTCAGCTTACCGCGAACCTTGATAAAAGCAAACCTGTTATCTTACTAGACCATCAACCCTACGATTTAGAGAAAACGGAAGAGGCTGGCGTAGACTTACAGTTTAGCGGACATACACATCGAGGACAAGTATGGCCGATGAACTGGATCGTGGATCATCTGTTCGAATTAAGTTACGGGATTAAAAAAATCGGAAATAGTACGATTTATGTCTCATCCGGCTTATCTTTGTGGGGACCGCCTTTCCGTATCGGGACGGACAGCGAAATGGTGGTGTTCAATATTACATTCAAAGAGTAAAGATGAAAGTATTTATTCAATCGATCGTAGCGCAGCTATTACTAAATCCGTATATTTTCTGGAGAGGATATCAAGCGCTTCCTCCTAAGAAAAGTTGCCGGATTCCTTTTATCTTGTTTTTCGTACTCGAACTATCGCTTTATTTTTTCGGATTTATTTTTAGGAATGAACTACCTGATAACGTGATAATCACGATCCAATACATCTGTAACACTTGGTATATAGCGTCCATTTATATCACTTTATCTCTCTTGGTACTTGAGTTGATCAGGCTCTCCCAACGTATCAAGCCATGGTTCCCCAAATGGATGAAAGGGCATTGGCAACAAACCAAGCTAACCCTGTTTTTTCTTATCGTATTCGGTGTTACCGGTTTAATGATTCACGCATACCATACGGTAATGAATCCGATTGTTAAGAACGTATATATCACGTTGCCCAAAGCCGCGGGGGATCGGGATAGCCTGACTATTGTCATGATGAGCGACTTACATATCGGAGAGGTTATCGGGAAGGACTTGGTACAAAAATATGTGGCACTCAGCAACGCACAGCATCCGGATATGGTGGTATTAGCGGGGGATATTATGGATTATGAATCCCGATTCGCGGAAAACGCCCACATCGAGGATGATTTAAAACAATTAAAAGCTCCGTTGGGCGTATATATCATTTACGGGAATCATGAATACCGGGCAAACCGGAACGCGAAATATCGTTGGTTGCAAAAGACCGGAGGTACGCTACTAATAGACTCGGTGGTCCAACCGGACTCAACTTTTTATTTGATAGGGAGGGATGATTTCATCCATAAGAAACGAAAATCGCTTCATTCGTTAATGGAAGGGGTGGATACCGGCAAACCGATTATCGTTTTGGATCATCAACCTTGGTCGTTCGCCGAGATGAATATGAATGGGGTGGATTTGGGACTGCACGGACATACGCATAACGGGCAGTTATGGCCTTATCCCCTGCTGATGAAACTTGTGTATGAATGCCCGTACGGATATTATAAGAAAGGACCTACGCAATTCTATGTATCTTCCGGCATTGGTATAGCAGGACCTCCTTATCGGGTGGGAACCGTCTCGGAATTGGTCGTATTGCATATCCGCTTCAAAGCCCCCAAACAGACTGGCGAAAGAGGGAAAAGCACGATGCCCATTCAAGGGAGCTGACAATGGGCATCGTAAGCTCGCTTGAATGGGCATTGTAAGGCCCTTTGAATGGGCATCGGCAGAAACCCGCCTATTCGGTACCCTTGGTGGCCGCTTCCAACTCAACCGGCACGCTCAATGTACGCCTGTATAAATCCGGATCGCCCAATACCTCCAACGCTTTCTCCAATACAAGATCATCTTTCAAGCTTTCTTGCAACTCTCCTCGTTGGTAATAATAACGTTTTACGATCTCGGCGGCCATTACTCGTTTCACCTCATCCTTGAAACGATCGAAATCTCTTTCCAGATTCGGAGTCAGCTTAGCCTCTAATTCCTTGAACGCAGTAGAATCCTCCTCCAGATACCCCTCGAACTCAGCCACTTCTTTCAAGTTCTTCAATACTTTCTCGCTTTGGCGGTCATACGTGAAATTCTTGGACTTGGCGTATTGCTTCAAAGCTTCGAAATCCTCATCGGAAACCGTAAATTCCTCGATGGGAGCGATTGTCTTATGCTTTTGTGCCCAATCCGTAACGAAGTCGAACAAGACCGTATCCGCCGCCAAATAATACATCATGGTAGGCACTTTCGGCTCCTTCACCTCAAACTCCGGACGTACGCCACCCCCATCACGAACCGGACGCTTCTTGGACGTATAGAATACGGAAGTCAAGCTATCCGGAATAGCCGCCACGCTACCATCCTCTTTCCGGTGCGAATAATCGATTTGCTGGATGCAACGACCACTCGGGATATAGTATTTACTCATCGTGATTTTCACTTTCCCATTATAAGGCAGGTCACGAGGAGCTTGCACCAACCCCTTACCAAACGAACGTTGTCCCACCAACACGGCACGATCCATATCCTGCAAAGATCCCGATACGATCTCAGCGGCGGAAGCCGTACCTCCATTGATCAATATAGCCAACGGCATTACCGTATCCAAAGGCTCCGTAGAGGTTCGGTACGTACGATCCCATTGCTTGATCTTTCCTTTCGTTGAAAGCACCTCGCTGCCTTTCGGTACGAACATACCTACGATTTGTACGGCACCTTCCAGCACGCCGCCGCCGTTACCGCGCAAATCCAGTACCAAAGACTTAATATTATGATTTTTCTTTAAATCCAAGAATGCCTCTTTCACCTCTTGAGCACTCTTGATAGTAAATGCCTTTAGATAAATATAACCGATACTGTCATTCTTAACCCCGTAGTAAGTAACTTGAGGTGTCGTGATCTGCTTACGGGTAATCTCGAACTTCCGGGGTTTCTTCTCGCCCGGACGTTGGATCGTCAAAACCATCTTCGTATTCGGAACACCTTTCAACAACTCGCTGACCCGGGAGTTTGTCGCCTTGGAAACATCGATCGTATCGATTGCCAAGATCAGATCGCCCGGCTTCAGACCCGCTAAATCGGCCGGCATTCCCTCGGTAGGCTCGGCAATCATCACGCCTCCCTCGTTGTTACGCTGACGGATCAAGGAACCGATACCTCCGTATTCGCCGGTCGTCATCAGACTCAATTCCTCCGTTTTTTGCTCAGGATAGTATTCCGTATAAGGATCTAAACCAGCCAACATTGCCTCGATTCCCCGCTGAACGGTTTTATCCACATCCACTGAATCCACGTAGAACATCTCTACTTCTTTCAATAAAGAATTGAAAATGTCTAGGTTCTTACTCACCTCAAAGCGGTTATCTTTTTGCGCCCATCCCGGCACTACGCTACTTGCGACGAACAGCAAGCAAAATAAACCTATAATTCCTCTTCGTTGAACCAATCTGTACATACAATATTTAGTTAATTAACGGCATAAATGTAAGGAATAATACGCCGCCTAAGCCAATATCCCTTTTACTTTTAACTTTATTTGTTCCCATTTATTATACGGAATCTCCGGGCCAACCACGTCGATCACATAGCCCGCCAACATCGATCCGATGCGTGCGGATTGTACCAAAGACGCTCCTATGGATTGACCGTACAAGAATCCGGCGGCGAAGTTATCACCGGCGCCTGTCGTATCAACAGGTTTGCCCCCCTCAGCCGGGACAGAATAAAATTGACCATGACTACCGATCAAGGCACCTTCCTTTCCCAATGTAACCAATGAGACCTCTACCAACTCAGACAAGGTATGTACGGCCTCAGCAGCCTTCTGCCCGGTAAAAGCCTCAGCCTCACTCTCATTAGAGAACAAAATATCCACATATTTAGGAATGATATCCTCCAGCATTCCTTTAAAAGCATTCACGATATTGAAGTTCGACAAATCCAGCGCTACTTTCAAGCCCAACTTTTTAGCCTTCTCCATCGTAGAACGAACCAACGGCTCGTTTACGAGCAAGTAACCTTCTATATAAATACATTGATATTTACTTAGCATCTCCTCGGTGATCTCATCCGGGGTTATTGTCGGGGCCGGGCCAAGGAAAGTCCCCATCGTACGTTCCCCATCCGGAGAAATCATCACCGTACAGCTACCTGTAAGTCCATCCGTCTTGATAAAATAGGAAGTGACACCCGCTTTTTCCAACGCATCCTCATAAAATCCGCCGATCGAATCATCCCCGATCTTACCGATAAAACCGGAATTCGCCCCTAAAGAAGACATCGAACGCATCGTGTTGCAGACAGATCCTCCCGGGGTTTGCGTACGTGGCAAGCCGGCTAAAGTTGTACGGATAGCGATCATTTGTTCCCTGTTAATCATATCCATAGCTCCTTTCTGTATCCCGATTTCCGATAGGACATCATCATTTTCAAGCCTCAATAAAACGTCAACCAAAGCGTTTCCTAAACCTATTGTATTCATTTTTTCGTAATTTTTTTCGCAAAGATATTGCATATTTCGAAAATACCCCGTACTTTTGCAGTGCAATTTCAGAAAGGGGTTACGGAATAACCTTTGAAAGAGCGAAAAATTCTTCCTTAGCTCAGTTGGTTAGAGCATCTGACTGTTAATCAGAGGGTCCTTGGTTCAAGTCCAAGAGGAAGAGCGAAAAGACATCGGGAAAGACTGAAAAACATTCTTCTTTAGCTCAGTTGGTTAGAGCATCTGACTGTTAATCAGAGGGTCCTTGGTTCAAGTCCAAGAAGAAGAGCGAAAAGAGTTTTCATATAGAGATTAAAAAGTTAAAAACTGATTCTTCCTTAGCTCAGTTGGTTAGAGCATCTGACTGTTAATCAGAGGGTCCTTGGTTCAAGTCCAAGAGGAAGAGCAAAAAGAGAGATACCTATTAATAGGTATCTCTTTTTTCTTTTGTTCTTTTTCCGTTATTCACAGGGTTTTCAACAGGGTTATTAACAACCCTGTAATCCTCCTACCCTCTCCAAGCGATTAAAAATAAGTTCTTTAATTCTTCCGCAAGGACTCCACGACGCATATTGGGAAGATGAACGTTATCCCGCAAATCAGCGGGCATGTCTTTAATAAGTACATCCGACTCCTGCGAAGCCTTATAAATAAACTCCGTATCAAATAAAAAGCGATTCACCTGAGTTGAGGCCAAGAACGATTTTCCCCGCTGGTTAAAACCTTTCAAACCTCCTTGAGCATCCGTATGCGTTAATCCTAGAAGCGTAAAATTCAATATACGGGAAGCATAACTCATAATCTTTCTTCGAGTACTTAAATGGGTATAATAAGTATGATTCCGCACGGCGATAACAACATCATATCCCGATTCCAACCATTCTACCATCCGGCAGATAGAATCCGTCTCATACGGAAAATCATAATCCGTATATAAAGTAATGGATGAAGTGGAATGAGACAAGCCAGCCCTAACAGCGGCTCCTTTTCCCTTATTCGTATCATAACTTACGATCATCGTATCAGGGAGAGCCTCCAGAAGACGTCCCACCGCATCCTTCGTAAATCCTCTCTTCGAAGCGTCATTCACGACGATAAAACGAAGTGAGCGACCTTTAAGCATCTTTACCAATTCCGCATGTTTCTCGATCATCAAACGTTCCCAGCCTTCTTGTGGGTTATAACAAGGCAAGATAAGGTCGATCGCCTCCTCTTTACCCGGGAGAGTCTTCGGCCGATGAAGCGGCTCTGAAAAATCCAATGTCAATTGCTCCCATACGATCTTAAACCAGATCAACACACAAGGTAGTGCTTTCAACGCATAAGGAATAACATACGTTTTCCGGATATAACAGGGAAATATATCTGTAGGGGAAAGGGATGTAAGAATAAAACAGAAAACGAATAGTACCGTATTCAAGACAGGAGTCGTCTTACGGGTAGGCGTACCTATATACCAAAGGCAGACGGCTATCATGGCTCCCAAATATCCGCTATTCTCTGTTCCGGAGCTAAAAAGAACCATGAACAAAAGAGTAGAGCAAAGAAAATGCATGCGGAACCGCCGGTTATCATATTGATTTATCCTAAAATAAGGAGCAATAAATAAAAGTAGCCCGGGGATAACCAACCAGAGATCACTATACGTATTGACTCCCAAAATCTTACGAACCATCCCCAACAAAGAGATATTTGTATAAGGAGTAAATAAATTCTCTACATTCTTATCGAGAAGTACCTCATACCATTTCACGTATTGACTTGCCACATATTGAGGAGACGTATATAACATCGGAAGAACATACAAGACTATGCCCCAGAAAATAAGTCCTTTCAAAAAGGCGATCCGGCGTTTTGAGAATAGCAGGAAAGCAAGACCGACAATGCCATAAATCTTAGTCATCGTACCCAAGACAATCATTAGCGCCGCCCAAAACTCCTGTTTCCGCTCAATAAAAATAAACGAGAATAAAATCATGCCGGCTATGGCTATGTTAAATTGCTGCATAAGAACACACGTAAATAACTCATTCAAGCATACCCAAATGACAAACGCCTGTTTCCAATCCGCCAATCCGAGTTTACGGATAGCCATATAAAGCAGCAAGCTATTCGCGAGACACCATAGCAACATCCCGATATAAGGAGAGAAGAGGGAGAAAGGCGCTATTATAGCCGTAAAAGGGATCCCGTATAAAAACCGGTCGTGGTATTCATTCGGATAATATATATAAAGGTCTTTCAACTCTAACGCATGGAAAAAGGAAGCCCTATAAATCATAAAGTTATTATAAGTCCTTCCCACAGGTAATTTCAATAAGCAAGCGACAAGGGCCGTCGCAAACCAAACAAATCCGACAAACCTCGGATTCTTAAATATCGGGCATCTAAAAAATACTCTCAACATATCCTTTTTTATTCGTTACAACTCCACTTTCAAATAAAACTTCTGACAGCCTATATGTTCAAAAGACTCGCCAACGCATAAAAACCCCTATCTAAAACAGTAGAAAAAACGTAAAAAGCATTTTTTTAAGTATTATCTTCGCGACATGGGAAAGAATAAATTAGCTAAGTTTGACGATATGGCGGGCTATCCGCACGTATTCCAATACCCTTTCGCCGCCCTACAAGAAAAAGGGTTTGATATGAAAGGACAGTGGCATGAACGTTTTTTCAAGAACGACCATCCTATTGTTTTGGAATTGGGATGTGGAAAAGGGGAATATACCGTAGGTTTGGGAAAGCTTTTCCCAAATAAGAATTTTATTGGTGTCGATATCAAGGGAGCACGTATGTGGACCGGAGCGAAAGAATCGCTGGAAGCCGGGATGAATAACGTGGCTTTCCTACGTACCAGTATCGAATTGATTTCCTATTTCTTTGCTCCGGGCGAAGTAGCCGAGATCTGGATCACATTTCCGGACCCTCAAATGAAAAAGGTCAATAAGCGTCTGACCGGAACCCGTTTCATGAAAATGTATCGGGAAATCCTTTCCGGAGATGGTATTATCCATTTAAAAACGGATAGTAACTTTATGTATACCTATACGTGCGAGATGGTAAAAGCGAACCATTATCCCGTATTGTTCAGTACAGACGACCTATATCATTCCAATCTGGCGGATGAGATCTTATCCATCAAGACCTATTACGAGCAACAATGGCTGGATCGTGGATTAAACATCAAATACATCAAGTTTGTTTGTGAGGAAAGGGAACGATTGGTGGAACCTGACGTAGAAATAGAGTTAGATCCTTATCGTAGCTTTAATCGCAGTAAACGAAGCACTTTGGCTTCCGGTAAATAAAAGAATGACTTAAAAAAATCAACAGATATGACAATCTATCCGAATCTGATTATTGAGGCGTTGAAGAACGTTCGTTACCCGGGTACCGGAAAGGACATCGTTTCCATGGGCCTCGTAGAAGACAACATTCGTATCGATGGTATGAATGTCACCTTCTCGTTATTATTCGAGAAACCGAATGATCCGTTTATCCGCTCCGTAGTAAAAGCTGCGGAGACAGCTATCTTAACCTATGTAAGCCCGGAGGTGAATATCAAGGGAAACATCACGGTAAAAGCCCGTCAGTTAGCTCGCCCGGAACCGGATAAATTATTACCGCAAGTAAAAAATATTATCGCCGTATCTTCCGGTAAAGGAGGAGTTGGTAAAAGTACCGTTGCCGCTAATCTAGCTGTCGCATTGGCCTTACAAGGATATAAGGTAGGATTGCTGGATGCCGATATATTCGGGCCGTCCCAACCCAAGATGTTCAACCTAGAAGAGGCTCGCCCTTATATGGAAGAGGTAGAGGGCAGGGAACTGATCAAGCCGGCCGAAAATTATGGTGTCAAGATGTTATCCATCGGCTTCTTCGTAAATAAAAACGACGCAGTCCTATGGCGTGGAGCAATGGCTAGCAACGCATTGAAGCAATTGATCGGCGACGCCAACTGGGGTGAGCTTGATTATTTCTTAATCGATTTACCTCCCGGAACGAGTGATATCCATTTGACAATGGTACAGACACTAGCGATAACCGGAGCCGTGGTGGTAAGTACGCCGCAAGAGGTTGCTTTAGCGGACGCTCGTAAGGGTATCAGCATGTTCACTGGAGATAAGGTTAATGTCCCTGTTTTAGGATTGATCGAGAATATGGCTTGGTTTACCCCAGCGGAATTACCGGAAAACAAATATTATATATTCGGAAAGGAAGGTTGTAAACGCCTAGCTGAGGAACTGAACGTGCCGTTACTGGGACAGATTCCTATCGTACAAAGTATCTGCGAAGGAGGAGATCAAGGTAAGCCGGTAGCGTTGAACCCGGACTCGATCACAGGAAAGGCATTCCAAGAATTGGCCGAGAATGTAGTCAAGCAAATAGACTATCGCAACGAGCATCTGGCTCCGACAGAGCGAGTGATTGTAACCAAGAAATAAAGATGATTTATACGTATATACGTGTGGTCTCGCACGTATATACGTATCGTCCTACACGTACGCTCGCATTGGCCTACGCCTATATACGTATCAGCCTATGCGAACGTACGTATAAATTCAGCCCACAATATACTTGGCTTTCTTACCGCAAATCTTCCTGATACCCAATACGATCAACCAAGATACGGCGAATGCTACCACAGAAGCGGCAGGAATCTGTAAACCCAAAGGGATATTCAAGGCTCTCGCCAACAGCACGCTGGGTCCCGTAAAGAAATAATGTACCATATAGATACCGAAACCGCATATGGTTAAGTTCGCCAACATTCGCTTAATCGTATCCGACTTAACATTTACCTTCTTCGCCAGCAAGAAGATAGGAATCGTCATCATCACCACATTGGGAGAACAATAATAGAAGAATAACTCTAACTGTTCCTCCGTGTAAGCAGGCAAAGCGGTCGTATAGCGGAAACCGAAGAAAGTAATGGCATAGCCTACGACAAACATAGGAATGCCTATCCCAACGATCTTTCCTGACGACCAATCATGATTCCGCAGATAATGCCCCAATAGCAAGTAACCGTTAAACCCGGCGAAATAATAAAGCATACTGAATTCATTCCATGAGCATCCACCCCAAATGTAAGGAGATACGAATTCCCGATAATAAGGAATAAACAAAGTCACTCCCCAACCTGCCAGAAACCATAATTTCGCCTTATCCGAAACTTTCTCGACCCAAGCGGAGAAGATCGGCAAATAAAGATATAAACCTATCAGTAAATAGATATACCACATATGTACATCCAACAATGAGAAATTGAACGGTATCTGGGCGATATAGCCTAAAGACACACTCAACGATTGACGAGTCACCTCTTCTCCCGAATAAGGGAAGAAATCAAGAATAAGTTCCGGCCTCAAACCAAGCAGTCCCGTAAACCAAGGAAATAAATTATAAATAACAGACCAAATCAAGAAAGGCCAGAATACACGCAATATCCTTTTCTTATAGAAAATAGAAGTCTCTTCCCGGACCGGTAGCAACAAGGCTCCCGTAATCATAACGAACAGAGGTACACAAGGACGAAGAAAAGCCCCATAGGCAGCTCCCCAAAACTTAATATCCCCAATAATCGGAGAATCTCCGGGATAGAAATTAAACGGGTCTGTACAATGACAGCAAACAACAGTAAACATCGCGATCAGGCGAACAACGTCCAACCATACGACATGAGTTTTCACGGTAGAGATTTGCTTTTGTTCCATATAAATAACTGTTTCATTCGTAATAGTTGGCGAATATACAAAAAAAGGAATAGTCATACATCGTATCCACGGCTATATAGCTCCGGCTCTCGCTCTTCACCCGACAGAACGGGTGATCGCAACCAAGAATCAAGAAAAGATAACATAAATTGCACCGCAAGTAGTGCAATTCTTTACGAAAAATGCACTATTCACAGTGCAAATTAGTATATTTGCGAAAACATTATAATATATGGATAAGTTACAAACAAGTTTCGATGCGATGTTACGTACTACACCTACCTCATTCCATCGATATATGTTCGACCGCATTAATTGGAACAACCGGCTATTGGGCTTAGTAGGTCCGCGTGGCGTTGGGAAAACTACTTTGATGTTGCAATATGCCAAAGAAAAACTGAACAGAAATACGACCTTGTTCGTCAACGCTGATGATTTGTACTTTTCCAGCCACCACTTAGTGGATTTAGCTGATGACTTCGTCAAGCGAGGAGGGACCCATCTTCTTATAGACGAAATCCATAAATACAAGGACTGGGCCCGCGAGCTAAAACTGATGTATGACTATCACGCAGATCTAAAGATATTCTTCACAGGTTCCTCCATCCTTGATATCAACAAGGGATCGGCAGACCTGAGCCGACGGGCTATCGTCTATTCTATGCAAGGGCTTTCATTTCGCGAATATCTTAATATGTTTCACAACATAGAGATCCAGACCCATACACTAGCCGATATCGTAGAGCACCGCATAGAACTCCCCGAGAAATTCCGTCCTTATGCCTATTTCCAATCCTATCTAGAGAAAGGGTATTATCCGTTCTCGAAAGAAGACCAATTTCATATACGCTTACAACAAGTAATAAACACGACGTTGGAAGTTGATATACCGCAGTATTCAGAAATGAGCATATCAACAGCACGAAAACTAAAGCAATTGCTCACCATCATTGCCCAAAGCGTACCATTCAAACCGAATATGAGTAGCATAGCGATTATGCTAGGAGTGAGTCGCAACAATTTATCCGATTACTTTCTTTATCTCGAGGAATCCGGATTAATCTCCCAACTACGCGATGGAGTCGGTGGCATCAGAGGGCTAGGCAAAGTAGATAAAGTTTATCTGGATAATCCTACTCTTATGTACAATTTGGGGAAGGAAATATCCAACATCGGGAACATCAGAGAAACATTCTTCTTGAATCAAACACGTGTGGAGCAAGAAGTCATCACCTCCCCTATATCGGATTTTCAAATAGCCGACTATACTTTCGAAGTTGGAGGGAAAAATAAAAAGCAAAAGCAACTGCAAGGAATAGAGAACGGCTTCGTTGTAAAGGACAATATCGAACAAGGATACATGAATGTAATCCCTTTGTGGCAGTTCGGGCTCAATTATTAAATCCGCTCATTTAGTTTCATTCGTAATAGTTGGCGAATATACAAAAAGAACACGGAGCACACAGGATACACGGCATCGCACAGATCAATATTACATATCGCAAAACAAATCCGTGTATTCCGTGTGCTCCGTGTTCCTAAAATTAATATACAAAGTCTTTCCTACGAATAAACGCCACCGTACGATGTATTTCCGTGTACATAATAATATCCTCATCGATAAATGGCACCTCTTTCCGGTAATCCTTCAAGAACTTCTCCAACACAGGGGAGGTCCTAGCCGGACGACGGAACTCGATTCCTTGTGCCGCATTCATCAGCTCGATCGCCAAGATATGATCCAAGTTGTCCATGATCTTAAACAATTTCGTCGCCGCATTCGCCCCCATACTCACATGATCCTCTTGTCCATTACTAGACACGATAGAATCGCTGCTCGCCGCATAGCAATACATCTTATTCTGGCTTACCATACTGGCGGCCGCATATTGAGGGATCATGAAACCGGAGTTCAAGCCGGGATTAGCGACCAAGAACTCAGGCAATCCCCGCAAACCCATGATCAATTGAGCGACACGACGTTCCGATATATTTCCTAACTCAGCCAAGGCAATCGCCAAGAAATCATAAGAAATCGCCAAGGGCTGACCGTGGAAATTACCGCCGGAAATAATCTTATCCTCCTCCGGGAAGATCGTCGGGTTATCCGTCACGGAATTTACTTCGGTAAGCAGGACATTCGCCACATAATTGATAGCGTCTTTCGTAGCCCCATGCACTTGAGGGATACAACGGAATGAATACGGGTCCTGAACATGTTCCTTTTTCCGGGCGATTAACTCACTTCCCTCCAATAGCCGTCGAAAAGCGGCCCCGGTCTCGATTTGTCCGGGATGCGGACGCATCTGCTGGATACAATCCATGAAAGGATCGATACGCCCATCGAAAGCCTCCAAGGATAAAGCGGCGATCAGATCCGCTTTCTTGGACAGGCTAAACGCACGCATCAAGGCGAATACGCCATTGGCGCTCATAAATTGCGTACCGTTCAATAAAGCTAACCCCTCCTTGCTTTTCAGCTTCACAGGCTTCCAAGCGAACTCGTCCAATACGCTGATCGCTTCCCGTTTGCGGCCCTTATAATAAACATCACCCACGCCGATCAGAGGCAGGAACAAATTCGCCAGAGGTGCCAAATCACCGGAAGCGCCTAAAGAGCCACGATCATACACGATCGGAAGCACGTCATTATTGAAAAAGTCCAGAATACGTTGTACGGTGATCACCTGTACGCCACTATGCCCCAACGAAAGGGCATGCGCCTTCAATAACATCATCAAACGGACGATCACCGGACTTACCTCATCCCCTACGCTACAGGCATGACTTTTCACCAAGTTCTCTTGCAAGGTGCTCAATTCGTCCGGAGAGATATTCTTATTACATAAGGACCCGAAACCGGTAGTAATCCCATACAAAGGCCCCTCTTGCTGCTCGATCTTATGATCCAAGTAATCCCGGCAACGCTGGATGCGCTCCTTCACCTCGGGTGAAAGCTCCAACTTCATATTTTGAGTAAGTATCCGTTCGATTCCCTCAAAAGAGAGAGGCTCGGAACCCACATAATAAACATTACTCATATGCTATAATTTAGTCTTCACCCAATCCAATAACTTTTGCTCTACACGGATAGCGTTCGCCTCCAGTTCATCCGCTTTCTTCCGCATCATTCCGACGAACACCTCGTCTTGGATGGACGTTAAGTTAATTCGGACATTCAATAAAGCCCCCAATACACAAGTACGGGCAGCCATCATCGCCACGCAAGCATCCGTGACGGCATTCTGATTACCTTTGTGAGCCACATAGATAATCGTCTCCATTACGGAACCGATCTCCTCCGCCACCCTCATCGGAACAATAGCCGCCTCTTTAGTAGCGCTCTGTATCGCATTCGTACGGATCACCTGTTCGTCAGGCGTTTCTTTCGGTAACTTAAAAGCGGAGAATACACGATCATAAGCCTCGCTGTCCTTATCGATATATTCAGTAAGACGCTCACGGATCAAAGCCGCCTCGGTAGCGATCGTCTTCATTTGTCCTTCCACTTCCGCATATTTCTTTTTGCCAACAGTCAGATGGGCCACCATCTCTGTCAAAGCTGCCGCTATAGCGCCATTCAAGGCAGATATACTTCCACCACCGGGAACGGGAGCACTACCCGCCGTTTCCGCCAAAAAATCTTTAATTGTCAAGTCTGCTAACATAGTATTTTGATTTAAATGATTCAACAATTCTTATCTTACATCATATAAAGTTCCCCATCCTTAATTACGGTATCCACGAGATTCATTCCCACATGATAAGGTAGGAACTTATAAGACGGGTATTTCAGCAAGATCACGTCCGCACGTTTTCCCACGCTGATACTTCCAATCTCGGAGGCACGTCCCACAGCTGCGGCTCCATTAATGGTCAATGCCGTTACCGCTTCTTCAGGGGTCATCTTCATATAGATACAGGCCAAGGCTATCATCATCGGGATCGAGGCGGAGAAACAACTTCCCGGATTTAGATCGGAAGCTAAAGCCACCGCGCAACCGGCATCTATCATTTTCCGGGCAGGCGCATACGGCTCATTCAAGGAAAAGGCAGTCAGCGGAAGTAAGGTAGCTACGACACCCGCTCTTGCCAGACGTTTGATGCCTGTATCCGATATATGTAATAAATGATCAGCACTTACACACTTCAAGGAGGCCGCCAGTTCCGCCCCTCCGAAAGGAACGATCTCATCCGCATGCATCTTCAATTTAAAACGATGATGACGGGCGGCACGAAGCAAGCGCTCACTCTGTTCTAACGAGAAAACGCCTTTCTCACAAAACACATCACAAAACGTAACCGTATGTTCGGCTCGTATGGCAGGAAGAACTTCCTCGATCATATAATCCACATAATCGTCCGTACGACCGGCAAATTCAGGAGGAACAGCATGAGCTCCCAAAAAGGTCGATACGACATCCATCGGATGAGACTCATTCAGGTCCGACATGACACGAAGCTGAACTAATTCTGTTTGCAAATCCAAACCATAACCACTTTTCCCCTCCACCGTGGTAACACCCATGGAGAATAACTCATCCAAACGTTCTTCCCCTCTGTCCCATAGTGTATCGAAATCACTTTCACGGGTAGCTTTCATCGTATTCACGATACCTCCACCACGCTCCATGATCGACATATAACTATCTCCCCGCAATCGCCAAGAGAACTCCTCCTCCCGGTAACCGCCAAAGATAAAATGCGTATGGCTATCTACAAATCCGGGTAACACCGCTTGGTTCTCCGCCCGAATCTCCAAATAATCCTCCGCATGGATGTTTCGAAGTACCTCCTCCGTAGGTCCTACATGCGTAATAACCCCATCAGACATCGCTACGGCTCCATCCTCGATAACGCCTAAATCAGACATCTCCGCTCCCCGTCGTGCCTTATCCCCATGACAAGTGACGATCTGGGCAGCATTCCTGATTAATATCTTGCTATTCTCCATACGCTATTCCATAATACGGGCTTCCAATACTTGATTCATAGAGAAGTCCTCTAATCCCAAATAGTAAGAGGCCGTATCGATCAACGCCTCCATAGGAACCAAGCCGATAATCTCGCTCCCCACCACCGGAACACCATATCTGCGAGCCTCGATACGAACTAACTCGAAGGCCCGGTACAAGGCCGTACGGGTATAATCGGTCATATTAATAGAGACCTGTACGATACCACGTTCCTTCAACTCAACCCCCATCGCTTTACAATAACGTAAACCTCCGCCGATGAAACGGATTTTCTTCGCTATATCCGTAGCGATCTGCAATTGATTCGTTCCTAAGTTCACATTATAGGCGACCAAAGGCATGCGGGCACCTATGGCGACCGTACCGGCTGTCGGATGTCTTTCGGCCGGACCAAAATCAGGTTTCCACTCCGGTTGATGGATTTTCTCTGCCATCCCTTCAAACTCTCCTTTACGGATCGCCGCCAGATTCTCCCGGTAAGGGGCGGAAGCCGATTTTTCATATAAGAAGACCGGCACGGCATAACGAGCGCCCACTTCCTCCCCTACTTCCTTAGACAAGGCGATCGCCTCTTCCATCGTACATCCGCGAATCGGTATAAAAGGAACCACATCTACGGCCCCCATTCGAGGATGTTGACCGCTATGCTTGTTTAAATCGATCAGCTCAACGGCAACTCCAATGGCCTCCAATACGGCTTGTTTTAAAGCGACTGGCTCCCCTACCACGGTAACAACCAAGCGATTGTGATCCTCATCATTACTATAGTCCAACAGTTTAACACCCGTCTTAGCCCGGAAAGGCGCTACGATCTTATCTATCTTCTCCAGATCCCGTCCTTCACTGAAGTTAGGGACACATTCCATAATCTTATTCCAAGTACTCATACCTTTTTATTTAATGATGTTTGTACGATTTCATGAATAAACGCCCTCTCCGGGATATACGGGAGGGTAATATGATACTGTTCGCCACGGTTCTCATTGAAAGTAGCGCTCGTACGCATCGCATTCGGGTTACGGGCCCATGAGCGACGAGCGACACCCCCCATCACGTCCCATATCATAGCAGAGCGAAGTATCTCGTCCACCCGCTCACTACCATCGAGAACCATACCGAAACCTCCGTTTATCGCCTTACCGATACCAACCCCTCCACCATTATGAAGAGCGACCAAGCTCATACCCCGGGCGGCATTTCCAGCGAAGCACTGCACCGCCATATCAGCCATCACATTGCTTCCGTCCCGTATATTAGAGGTCTCACGGAATGGAGAATCCGTACCGCTCACGTCATGATGGTCTCGTCCCAACATAATCGGGCCAACCTCCCCATCACGTACCATTCGGTTAAACTCAAGGGCGATCTTCAAGCGCCCCTCAGCGTCTTGATATAAGATCCGGGCTTGCGTACCCACCACCAAACGGTTCTTCTCCGCGTCACGTATCCAATTATAATTATCCATATCCTGCCCTCTTCGAGTCGGATCGATACACGCCATAGCCGCATGATCCGTGCGAATCAAATCTTCCGGCTTACCGCTTAAACATACCCAGCGGAAAGGACCGTACCCATAATCAAATAATTCCGGCCCCATGATATCTTCCACATAAGAAGGCCATATAAAACCATCTTTCTCGTCCACACCGTTACGGGAAATCTCATGTACACCGGCATCATAGATCGCTTTCATGAAGGAGTTCCCATAGTCAAAGAAATAGGTACCCCGGGCAACCAGACGCTTGATCACCTCGAAATGTCGTTTCAACGTTTTATCGACCAAAGCACAAAAATCTTCCCGGTGATGAGCCAATAATTCCGTACGTTCCTCAAACGTCACGCCTGCCGGACAATAACCACCTTCATAGACCGCATGACACGAGGTCTGGTCACTCAATAGGTCGATGGAAAGACCCTGTTTATCGGCATATTCCAATAAATCCACGATATTGCCATGAAAAGCGATAGAGATCGGTTCTTTCTTACGAATCGCCTCATCGGCTAAGGAGAAAGCTTTCCCCATATCATCCGTCACATGCTGGACCCATCCTTGGCATCGGCGTGTCTCGATACGGGAAGCGTCTACCTCGGCGATTATACTGGCAGCACCGGCAATCACGGCGGCTTTAGGTTGAGCGCCACTCATTCCTCCTAAACCGGAAGATACAAACAGATAGCCTCGCAAATCCTTATCTTGTGGAATCCCTAATTTCTTACGTCCGGCATTCAACAATGTATTAAACGTACCGTGTACAATACCTTGCGGGCCAATATACATCCAACCTCCGGCCGTCATCTGTCCATAATTAGCGACTCCCATCTGGGCGGCGACATGCCAATCCTTTTGGTTATCGAACATTCCCACCATCATGGAGTTCGTGATAATCACCCGTGGGGCATCCGGCTTGGAATGAAACAATCCCAGAGGATGCCCGGATTCGATCACCAAGGTCTGCTCCTCGGTCAGCTCCTCCAAATACTTCTTAATCAAACGATATTGCATCCAATTCTGGCAGACCTGCCCAGTCTCGCCATACGTAACCAACTCGTAAGGGTACAAAGCGATATCAAAGCAAAGGTTATTATCGATCATTACTTGAAAGGCCTTTCCCTCGATACATTTACCTTTATATTCAGAGATAGGCTTCGCTTTCAAGTCTCCCTGCGGACGGTAACGATAACCATAGATCCGTCCCCGGGTCAATAATTCCTCCATGAACTCAGGAGCTAGCTTCTCATGTAATTCAACAGGGATGTAACGAAGCGCATTCATCAATGCCGTTTCTGTTTGAGCGGGCGTAAGCGAATAGCCGCGATCGGGAGCACGGCGAATACCGGAAACGAAGGAAGGATATTCCGGCAAATAGTTATCAAGATGTATTTCCATAACGTGAATGATTTAGTAGGTGCTTACAATCTGCAAGGAATTTCACGGATTCAGCGCCGACAAGTTAGCGATTATCCAAATCCCAGCCAATTATCATTCCATGTTTAGAAGCATAAAAAAGCCCCCGTCTCTCTCATCCTCCCTAAGGGAAAGAAAGACGGGGGCATAATTATAATTGTTCAGTAGTAGAAGTTGTTTCGTAAATACGATAGTCCGTTAGTTTTCACAAAAGAAATCAAAAATAAGTTTTGACAGCAAATTCAAATTGTTCTATGAATATCTTCTTGAAAGCGGCAATGTTATTCTGTTCATAGAATATCAGCATGGCTTTTTTGTAGTCTATGGAATCAACCGTTCTGAATGAGATTGGGCAATAACCATTAGCTATCAGTATGGCATTGCTTGTGATACGGGCAGTACGTTTGTTTCCATCCGAAAATGCCTGAATATAAGAAAGGAGAACCAGTGCAAGTAATGACTTCTCAAAGATATTGTCTTTGCCATTGATAAGTTTACAGGTATCTTCCAATGCCTCACGAATCTGGAACTCGTTATCAAGGGGACGATAGTTCGTACCTGTGATACCCACACGTCGGCGTCGTATGTTTCTTTCCACACCTAAGTCCTTGGTCAGTAAAGAATGGATGTCCTCTATGCGGTGGACGGATATTTCCTTAAGATAGTCGGGCACATTGAGAACAAAATCAAGCGCATCCTTGTGATTGAGCAGCATGATAGCTTCTTCCCTTGTCTTACCAGTAGCTTCCTGTCTTTCTTTCAGCAGGCGCTCCGTTTCTAGCAGGGAATAAGTATTGCCCTCGATTTGTGAAGATTTCCACGACAGGTCAACACCCAGTCTTTCCATCTCCTTTTTGTAATCTGTTTCAGAAAGTTCTTCAAGGTGGGTTCTGAAAGTGGACTGAGCTTTATCCAAACGTTTACATTCCTCTTCTGTGAAAAGTGAAACCTTTGGCAGAATCTGTTTTATGAGTTCGAAATTGAAATTTTCCTGCACAGTACGATCATCCATTTCATTCTTGAAATAGGTATCAATATCCAAAGGCATCGTTACCTGAGCTTGTGGAGTAAGCGAGTATTTGGTAGCAGGTCCTTTTCCATACACTTCTATAAGACCTTTGCTGACAGCATCAGCCAAGAGTCTTTTCATGGTGCTGTCGCTTGGTGCATTTACCAGCATGGAAGCTATCGCTCCTCTATTTGATAGCGGATGATAGTGCAATACCTGTAGGATTTCTGTTTCGATAGTCATAACATTCCTTTCACTAAATCGGCTCAAAAGTACTAATTTTCCTTCAACTATCGGCTCAAATTGAGCCGATATTCGTATCTTTACCGCAATATTTGAGCCGATTTGCAATATTTTCCCAATACCCAATGCGTAGGAACACGATCCTAGCTCTCTCACACATGGTCATAAACTCCGCTCTCGAATAGAGTAAGACTTTGGGGCGAAGGAAAAGTTCAGCTAAAGAACACAAAAAGGGTACATCAAAAAATGACACACCCTCCTCGTAACAAAAATAAAATCTTTATGATTAGCCTTTACTTAGGCCTACGTATTGAAACGAATTTAGCTCATGAAAGCTGTTAAAATCAACGCTCAATCAAGCCCCTTATACCTCCAACAATATACTCAATATCCCGATCCGTCACATACGGGCCGGAAGGCAGGCACAACCCAACCTTAAACAAAGATTCGCTCACCCCATTCACGTAAGCCGGACAATCCTTATAAACAGGTTGCTTATGCATCGGTTTCCACAAAGGACGGGATTCTATACCCATCGCGTCAAGTCCCACACGCATCGCCTCAACATTGGCATTCGGCTCGCAATCCGTATGTGCGTTAACCGCCGCATGAGTCACACCACCCGCACCACCAACAGCACCTTGTACCGTTGCTTGATAAGCATTCTCCTGCCCTTTCACCCTCAATAAAGGATCCAAGACAATCGTATTCAACCAATAATTACTATCAAAACGACCGGAAGGATTCTCATGCAAGGTGATTCCTTTCACATCTCTCAACAATTCCCGATATAAATCACACGCATGCTTATGATGAGCCACATGAGCATCAGCCACCGTCATCTGACCACGCCCGATACCCGCACAAATATTCGACATCCGATAATTATACCCGATCCGCTCATGCTGGTAATACGGATAAGCCTCCCGAGCCTGCGTAGCGTAGAACATGATCTCCTGCTTAGCCTCCCCGTCCGGACAAATCAACGCACCACCACCACTGGTCGTAATCATCTTATTCCCAATTCTATAAATTTTGTTCGCAGCGAAGATATATCTTCCAATTAATAGCCATTTTTGACTGCTTACATAATTAAATCTACGTTAAACTGTTTCAATTATTTAGGAAGGCAACATAGAAGGTTCTCGATAATGTACTCAACGTCTTCCTCAGTCATCTTTGTGTTCAGAGGAAGTGTAATCTCGTTCTCAAAGAATTTGTATGCATTAGGATAATCCTTGATATCAAGGCCCTTTGCTTTATATGCGGTCATCATCGGGAGTGGCTTATAGTGTACGTTGGTTGCGATACCACGCTCTGCCATCTGCTCAATGATGCTGTTGCATTGCTCACGTGTTTTACCAGGAAGACGAGTGATGTAAAGATGACCACTACCAGCCCAATCTGCACCATAATGCTTCAAGCCTACAATGCCATATGGAGCCAGAGCTTCGTCATAACGCTCAATGTACTTCTTACGCTTAGCCAACATCTCAGGATAACGCTCGAACTGGATAAGCCCCAGAGCAGCCATAATGTCAGTCATGTTGCACTTGTACCAAGGGCCAATGATATCATACTCCCAGGCACCCAACTTTGTCTTAGCCAACGCATCCTTATTCTGACCATGGAGCGAGAAGAGCTGTGATAGACGATAGATGAATTCATTCCAAGTCTCACCCTCTATGAAAGGTACAGGACTTCCGCAATACACTTGCTGGCGTTCCACCTTCTCGTTTCCGAAAGGCAGGTTCCATGTCATTGCGCCACCCTCTGCAGTAGTGAAGTTCTTAACAGCATGGAAAGAGAATGAAGAGAAGTCCGCAATCTCACCAGCCATCTTACCATGGCGAGAGGCACCAAATGAGTGGGCACAGTCGTTAGAAACCACGATACGTCCCATCTTAGCCTGAATGTCATTAGCAGGACGATAGAGCGCCTTGATCTCTAGGCGGTTCACCACTTCAAAAATCTTCTCTACATTAGCGCATATACCAGCCAAGTCAACAGGTACAATTACCTTCGTACGCTCAGTGATTGCTGCAGCCAGCTTCTCGTAGTCCATCTCAAAATCCTGATGATCGTTACCATCATTCTCTGCATAAGCCGCCGGACGGATATCCACCATCTTTATGGTAGCACCCACATGATCAACCACCGAAGCAGATGCTGTATAGGTATATGCAGGCATAATCACCTCGTCACCAGGACCAACGCCCATCACATGGAGCACCATCTCCATGGCAGCCGTAGCCGAGTTCAAACATACAGTTTTCTCCGTATGAACATATTCCGAAATTATCTTCTCCAACTTCTTTGTACGAGGGCCAGTAGTTATCCAACCACTAAGGATTGCGTCACGAACCTCGTGGGCTTCAGCCTCCGTCATATCTGGGGGTGAAAAGGGAATTTTCCTTCTTTTCAAATCAGTACTCATTATACTTGTTTTTAAAAATTAATCTCGTATTTATCTCTCAGTAATAATCTCTTTAAATGTTTGGAAAATAAGTTTGATATCATACCAGAATGACGCATTCTGCACATATTCCAAATACAGCTTTATCTTCTCCTGCATAATCACGTTGATATAATAGTCCTCAGGATCTTTTGCTTTTTCCATCAACTCATTCTCATTGCGGAATTTAATTGAGGCAGGGTCGGTGATACCAGGACGAACATCCAAAACATGCATCTGTTCCTCTGTCCAGTAGTTTACATAGTGACGAACCTCTGGACGAGGACCGACAAGACTCATCTCACCAAGAAACACATTAATCAATTGAGGGAACTCGTCCAACTTATATTTTCGTATAAAATATCCAGAACGAGTAATTCGAGGGTCTCGACCTCCAATAGTTACCAAAGAGCCCTTATCTGAACCTACACGCATCGAACGAAACTTAAAAATACGGAAATCATTATTATTTCGTCCTACACGAACCTGACGATAGAACACAGATCCCTCGGAATCCAACTTAATCCAGATTGCCATAATGAGGAATATGGGACTTAATACCAGTAAACCGCAGCCACTGGCAAAAACATCAAATAGCCGTTTCATATATACGTTTGATTATTCAAAAAAAAGAGATGCTTTTCGGTTAATATTAAGGTCATCATTGTACAAAGTAAACGCTATCCAGTTCTAATATACAACAGTTGGAAGAGAACCTGTCATTGTGACTATAGCTTCATTATCAAGCGTCCACTTACTCCTAACTATGAATGTACTCAATGAATGTAAGTATTGGAGTTGAATACACTATTGACTATTTTGTCAACTTGTATCACTTATATCGTACCGTTATCAACGTGAATATTCTGACCAGTGATACTCTCTGCCTTCTCGCTTACAAGGAAAGCAACAGTTTCTGCAACTGAACGGATACTAGTAGCTGCCTTGAGTGACGTACGGGCATAAATCTTGCCTCTTTGTTCCTCTGTAAGAGTAGAGCTCATAGCGGTTGCCATGAAGCCAGGAACTACGACATTTGAGCGGATGCCGAGGGATCCCCACTCGCGAGCAGTATCCTTTGAGAATGCTTCGAGTGCACCCTTAGAAGAGGCATACATTGCCAATCCCTTGTAGCCTGTGTGAACAGAGATAGAAGAGATATGTACAATAGATCCCTTCACCTTGTGAAGAATCATGTTGCGAATAACATTCTTGGTCATCATCATTGGAGTGAAGACATTCACGTTGTACATAGCCTGAAGTCGCTCCA
The DNA here is from genome assembly GCF_003635405.1 of Parabacteroides sp. AF39-10AC. Classification (NCBI taxonomy): domain Bacteria; kingdom Pseudomonadati; phylum Bacteroidota; class Bacteroidia; order Bacteroidales; family Tannerellaceae; genus Parabacteroides; species Parabacteroides sp. AF39-10AC. Next base: position 90,145 of record NZ_QTLP01000003.1, read on the forward strand.
AATTGAGGTTGGTCACAATGTCATCGTATGCAACAGCTGCATTATTTACATAACCGTCAATCTGTACCTTGTTGCTACAAAAGCCTTTGAAGACATTATGGCGTACGTTTTCACAATCAGCAAGGTCAACACTCTTGAAGAAGACGTGATCAGGGCACTCTGCTTCCAGAGCCTTGAATTCATCGGTATAGCTACGAGCAATACCATATACGTTGTTGCCTTGTTCGAGTAGGACACGACAAATTTCGAGACCTACGCCACGAGAGCAACCTGTAACAATAATATTTTTACTCATGATCGTTTGAGTTTACCGGTTCTTGTTAATTCGAATTGTTCTACAAACTTAATTCTGCGTGGAATCTTGAAATCCTGCAGCTGTGAGGTAAGCGCCTTCTTAATATCAACATTGGTGAGTTCAGAACTATCTTCCAATTGGATGTCAGCACAAAGCACGCTACCGAGGACTGAATTTGCCCTACCATAGACAAGCACTTGCTTCACGCCATCGATTGCTCGAAGGACATTCTCCACTTCTCCTGGATTGACCTTGTAGCCTCCCACATTGATGAGCTCGTTCTTGCGACTCTTGAAGCGGAACAGTCCTTGCTCCTTGTCTACCCACTCGATGAGATCACCAGAGTGATAGTAATTACCCTCGAACTTGAAACTGTCGGAACGTCCAAGAAGTGACTTATGGATAAGCAGCTCGTCATCAACAACTGTAAACTTATCGCGAATCTTCTCTGGTATCTGGAAGCAATCGCCCTTGGCTGCGAACAACGATCCTGCCTCGGTTGAGGCATACACGTTATTAATCTTTGCCGTTGGGAAGATCTTCATAATGGAGTCATACAGATGCTGCTCAGACTTCTCGCCACCCAAAGTGACACGAATCACGCTCTCGTATGCATGCTCGAAAGGGAGGAGCAAACGATAGAATGTAGGAGTAGCTGACACATGAGTAATCTGATACTTGCCAATCAGCTCGTAAACATCAGCCCTCTGCTTGTTGAACACGTTGATGAGGGTATTCTGGTTCTCGAATGCTTGAAAGAACACCTGTAGACCTGCCATGTGAGTAGGGTTGTAGGCATACGCCCACACCTGGCCCTTGTACTTATCGCCAAGACGAACGCTACGAGTCAAGGTGTCAACGGTATGCACCACCTTCTTAGGCTGACCAGTAGTTCCTGAGGTGAAGATGGTGATCTCTGATGAAGACTGCTGAAGCGAAGCCACCACATCGTCCATCGAAGCAAATGATTTCTGCTCGATAACTTTTGTCTGGTTCACCTCATTCTCGTCCACACCATCAATCTCCGAAGGATTCAAGTCCGAATCCAATAGAACCAGAGGTCTATTTGCAGTCAGAGCACGGATTAGGTTAACGAAATAGACGTATACATCCCTAGTCTTGAGCAAAGGACAATATTCTATCGCATGATTAAGCGAGCAGAACAAGTCCTCGTATGTATAAGTCTTATCGTTATCTACAAGAAATACTGCCATTGCATTTAGCTAAGTTTTGCATAAATCTCACCAACAGTATTAACGAGACCATCCTCGAAGATGTCAATATCGAACTCATCCTCGATGCGAACGGTAAGTTCTGCAAGATCGAATGAAGTAAGGCCTAGATCGTCACGGAGCTTATCACCCTCGTTGAGGGTTACAACAGCTTCCATATTCTTAGAAGCACGAATATCATTAATAACTTCTAATACTTTAGTCTGCATAATGTTTTATTTATTAATTGGTTCATAGAATTTTGTTTCAGAAAGGTCAGCAGCGACACTACCCCAAGACAGCCCCACACCAAAACCACACATAATGGTCTTCTTGAGGTCATATTGTTTCTGACTGCAAACATCACTCAGCAGAAATGGTATGGTAGCAGGTCCAGTATTGCCATAGTCCTTGCAGTTGGCAGGGGCCACTTCAACAGCAACTTTTAGTTTTTTACGAACATAGTTTACCATAAATTCATTTGCCTGATGAAGGGCATAGAATCCTACATCTTCCTTTGCCCAATCCATGTACTCAATTAGTGAGTTCACATTTTTATGTACCTCGGTTATTGCAAAATTAAAAATGGCCATACCATCCATGAAAAGGTCATTCATAGTACGGCCATTCTTGTCCTCATCCCACTTTAGAACGCTTGTTTCCTCAGAAACTGGCAAACGGAAACCTCCAGCAGGAACTATCAAACGATCAGCTCCACTTCCATCACTTTGAATATGGAAGCCCATAGAAGTATTTCCTACAGTTACAAGGCTCGCGGTACCGCAATCACCGAACACCATACGAAGTGATTTATCATTAGGATTCATCATGCGTGATGTCGTATCACCAGCCAATACGAGTACATTCTTGCAAGCACCGATAGTTATCCAAGAAGCAGCCTGAAATAAACCATAAATAAAGCCAGAGCAACCATAATGAATGTCAATACAAACAGTGTCCTTTGACAAACCTAAACGGTCTTGAAGTGCAATAGACGTTGAAGGCAGAATCCAATCACACGTCTGGCTAACGAACACAAGTCCGTCAATCTCATCCTTATTGATTCCATCCTTTTCCATTAACGCTTCAGCTGCCTTCTGGCACATGTCAGAAGAACACATGTCTTTGTCAGCAATGCGAGCACGTTCTACACCTGTTGCCTTCATTATGTTGGCTACCTCCGTATCACCATACTCTGCACCAAGAGAAACCATTTCTAGAATATTCTTTGGCAACCATGAAGCCACGGCCTTAACCTGAACATTGTTAAGAATTACTTTCATAATTATTCATGATTATTGAAGGGTAAAACCACCATCTATCACAAGATTTGTGCCTGTAGTGAACGAAGAAGCGTCACTTAGAAAATAGATAATGGCATGTGCTACCTCTTCTGGTTTGCCAAATCGCTTTAAAGGGTATTTCTTCATTTCTTCAGAAAGTTGCTCCTCTGAAATAGTTCCTGCATCCCAAATATGTGTATTTATTATACCTGGACATACCGCATTTACTCTAATATTTTTACTTGCAAGATCCAATGCAGCATTCTTAACAAAACCACACACGGCAGCCTTAGATGTAGAATACATAACGTTGCCAACTCCTGCAATAACAGGTCCAGAAATAGACGAAGTAAATACAACAGATCCATTCTTTCCTAGTTTTTTCTTTTTCAATAATTGCTGCATCAAAAGAATTGGTGCCAAAGTATTGACAGACATTACCTGCTCCATTTTATCACGAGTGATAAAATGAGTCGGTAGTATGATGGAAAGTCCCGCATTATTGACAAGTCCATCAATTGATGGGCATTTCTCAACAATTGTTGAAATATCAACATCACATGATAAATCAGCCACAATCATTAAATGACCATTTCCCATCAATAAATCATAGGTCTGCTGTAATTTGGTCTCATTACGACCAGTCAATACAACCTTGGCACCCATCTTAGAACACTCAATGGCTGTAGCTTTTCCTATACCAGAGGAGGCTCCTGTCACCAAAATAGTTTTACCCTCAAGTGAAAAAGGATTATACATACAGTTCACTTCTTTGAAGATATTAGTTCAAAGAGTTCCTGGATAGTGTTGGTCTTGCGCATTTCGTCAGCCCTAAGCTGTACCTCATACTCATCATCCACCATTGCCATCACGCTAAGAGCAACCATGGATGACCATCCGTCTAATTCTCGGAAGTTTGTTTCAGCACTAATTGTTGAAGCATCAAGATCGTCAAACTGATCTGCAAAATTCACAATAAAATCTTTCATTGATGCAATTTTTAAATGTTAATCGTAATTTTATTATATAAATCTGAATTTTATCTTTGTTAAATCATATACCATCTCTGTTCTTTCTCTGCCGTCAGGGAGTGTAAATGTAGAAACAACCTTAGCTCCATTAATCTTATGAAATTTAAAGATCTGCTTATTAATTGTATCTACTTCAATAAATAAATCTTTCACTCCCAATGTTTTCATAATCGACATGAACATGTCATTCATAGAAATTGCGGCTTCAGGATCTTTTCTATTTGGCAACCATCCCCAATATTCACCTCGGGCACCTTTAGAAGAGACATAATGATTATTTGATTCACCTTTAGTTGATTTGAATCTATCAATTGCTGCCTTAATTAATTTCGGGTTTGATATTGCAGAGGTAAATAATGGCCACAGAAATGAAAATTTGTTATCACGCATTGATTTCATCTGCTTACTTACATCTAGTGAACCGCTGCTAAAACCTACTATCAGTCCGTTCTCATCTTCTGCACAAACTATAACTTCGTTTGGATCATTAAGCATTACCTTATAATATTGCTTAAGGAAAGAATAATTTACCTGCGCAAAAAAACCTTGGTCATATTTATCTCTGATGTGCAAGTGAACATAAGCAATTTGCTTTGCATCACTTGGCTTAGCTAATCTAAATCGAATATTTGCCATATATCAAAATATTTTACCAATAACAACCACCCTCTACCGCAAAAGCATTCTTAGGTCTATCTTTGGCATCAGGATAAACGAAATACTCATTGATATAAGGCTTAAATTCATCATTCTCTTCATATCGCTTGCAAGTTATTCCAAATAGAAACTGAAGCACACCTCCCATGTGAACAGCCTTTTTGCCCATACGTTTGATATGAGCAGCCAGCGGAAGGGCGTATGCGCCACATCCTAGCAGAGCAATATCAAAATCCTTCTTGTCAATTTCGCTTTTCATCCAGTCAAGTGCATCGAACCAAGTGTCAAAGCCAACAGGATTGCCTGCAATTGACTGCACAGCCTTAATGGTCTGCAATGAAGTAAACTCAGGCAACACCTCGCTGTTCTTGAATAGTTTCTTCTTTTTGTTTTTGTACTGACTCTCGATGGTCTCAGAAAAAGGATGCACTACAAGAATCTTTTTCCCTTTTAGAGAATAGGTCCAAGGATGTTGCTGGGAAAAAAACGAATCCAAAGTTGACTTATGGACATATTTTTTATGATTAAACCAATTACTAAAAAATAGTTCTTCGATTCGCCACCTTACGAACAAGTCTATATCTTTGCAATCTTCTTTATAAAGAAGATAAAACTGTTTAAGTGTTCTCATTGAAACTGGGAAAAAACCGGCATTCATTCTCATATTTCTCTTTGATCTTGACAATAATGGAAAACTCAAAGGAAAATATCGGATTAAAAATAATGCTTGAAACTCAACACTTCCTATTCTTGATATCATGCTTGGATTCTCAGATTCGAGCAGCCGAGATATTTCTCTGATATCAGTCTCTAAATCATGTTTTCTGGGTCCTAAGAATTCATGAATACGATCTGCAAATTCAAATGTTCTATACTTCACAATATTAAATTTTAATCCATGTAGGCAAATACAAATCAGAATATTCCAACGTATTATGCCATTTATGTGGGCATATAATAAAACAATTTTTACGCTGGTTCAAGTATGCACCCCACCAAGAGAATGAACTGTTTGCCAATATGTTGCATCTAGCGATGGACAGGAGTTGCATATCGCGATAACTATCGGCACCTCGGTTGTGTGCAATAAAATGAACCTTTGCATCACCAAACTCATTCCTCATATTTTCCATACACCATTTCTGGTCATTTGAGAAAATAAAGAACTCTGGGCTAGTAATCAAGTTATAGGCCTCACGTATTGCATTACGATAATAATCAAGTGTGCATATACCTCCAAAAGAGGAAGATCCGACATAATCACCACGACGAATGTGTACAGTCACAGAGTTATCTTGTTTGAGAAGAGGTTCCAATTCCAAATTCTCCTTTGTATCGAATGGACGAAAAGTAAACTCTTTAAGAATCCTATCACGATATTTATCAAAGTAGAGTGGAGTCATCCAGTAACCATCAAAATAGCAGTCATCTATTACAGACAAAGCCTCTGGTATAAACACATACGGCTGCTGATCTGTCACAAACTCTGTCTTTCGCTTTGGAAATATGCGACGAACAGCTCGAGCAAGAACTTGATTAGGAATATAGAACGAAACCTTCATCAAATCCTTCGGTCTGGCAGGTTCTAAAGTCGCATTCGGGAATACCTTGTCTATCTCATAACCATTATGATAAAAGTTATTGCCATGATAAACCTTAATGAAAGCATTTTTATAATGTTGAGTATCAATAAAAACCTCCTCATTGGGATATTTCGCCTTCAACGCTACAGCAAAAGCATACTGAAACATCTGGTTACCTAGACCTCCTATGATATTTACGATTTTCATATACTAATCTTCAAAAATTTTTAATCTTGCAAAGGCTTCATCTAGTATCATTTCTACATCATATTCCCTTGCTGTAAGAATTGCATTTTTCCTTAATTTTTTGCGCAAATCAATATCTGAAATAAGTCTATTCATTGCGGTAGATAATGCTACTGCATCCTTAGGGGGAATAAGCAATCCATTATAACCATCAACAAGGACTTCACCATTAGCATGGAAGTCTGACGCAATAACTGGCACACCAGCTATGAATGCATCTAACAATGTTCCAGGAAAACCTTCACCCTTGAAATATGTAGGGAATAGTAAAACATCATACTCGGATAGTTGTTTATAACCATCTTCTACACTCACATCAAGAAAGCCTTTATAATTAATATTTAGGTAATAAAAATCCTTAAAATAGCCTTCATCATATGGAGGCACTAAAGTTCCGTAAATATCTAAACAAATGTTTTTATTACCTAAAGACTTAAATGCTTGGATTATTTCTTCGATTCCTTTTTGTATTAATACTCTTGAAAAATACACAAAACGTATTTTCTCAAAAATAGCTTTATCAATTGTTGGTTTAAATATTACTGGTTTAAAATTCGGAACCATTGCACAGTTAGTAATTGATAATTCCTCTAGGTCACGTTTCAAATAATTACATTGAACTACTACTTTAGTAAACACATCATATACTCTTCGGTTTTTAAGAGATACGTTTTTGAGATCTATTGCCAAATCTCCTCCTGCAACCCAATAGAAAATTCTCCGTTTTAGATGAGTTAAATTTAGTATTTTTGCTATATAATAAGCACCTCTAGTTGATATTGACAGAATGATTGGCTCACTTCTTTTAGTTCTTACAATATATATTAGAGACATAATTAACGACAATACGGATTTTTTTTTCCAAGTATCAAAGACTCTACAGTCAACATTTTTAGAGAGTATATATCTCAAAAAATGCTGATTCTTTGTTTGCACACCACCACCTGTACTTGGGCTATTTAATTGAATACTTCCTATAAAAGTTAATCTATTCATACTTTTTTCCACCTTAATTTGTTGACAAAGTAAATCCAATTTGCTTTGCAGGAACACCTGCTACTATTACATTATTAGGGATATCCTTATTTACAACAGATCCAGCCCCAATAACAACATTGTCGCCAATTGTTATAGGTCCCAAGATTATTGCTCCGACAGAAATATAAACATTGTTTCCTACATTGATACTACATTTAGAGCCAAAATTCATAGCATTACGTTTTCCAAATAAAACATTAGGAAGAACTGTGCAATTTTCTCCAATATGAATCCAACTATCACAACGAAGAAAACCTAGATGTACAATCATGACACCTGGCCCAAAAGTATTAGGAGCAACAAACATATTTGATTTTATTCTGCTGTGATTGTATCTATATTTCCAATACAACAGAAATACCCTCTCCAATAGAGTACGTTTTTCTAAATTTAGGTAAAATTCATAATGCCTCAATACACGAAAAAATTCATATATATAATAATTTTCATATCCTCCCAATCTTTTTATCATACGCTTATAAAAAGTCTGGGAACCAAACCCTAGATTATCTCGCTTTAAATATTCTTGCAGATCTTTTCTTGTAAATATCATAAACGTGATGTTTAGTTCTGCTTATTAGGGGGTTATCGCAAGAACCCCCGATAATTGATCTTTATATTAGATAATCGAGAATATATGTAGGCTGATGGAATAAACATATAATACATATACCTAAAGAAATTCACAGACTGTGATCTCACCAATGAGAAAAAAATGCATCCCATAATTGCGAACATAAATCGATTAAATCTTTCATTATTAGTTAAAATAAAACGATTCCATATTGACAATCCTAAACCTATCACCAATCCATTATATACAAACCCTAAAAAGCCACAAAAGATATAACCTTCAGCAAAAGGATGAAAAGCCCATCCCTGAGAGGCGCTTACTTGAGAACTAGGAAAAAGAGAATCTGCAATCAAAAAATATAACCAATCACCTCCCAATAATGGAAATGTTTTTATAATCTGAGAATTAATAACCATTAATGGATCAATAATATTTTTGCCAATAACACCAACCAAATTATACGCTGGCGCTGTATAATCTTGTTTAAGTAAAATTTCTTCCAATGTCCCCTCATTAACACCTCCTCTTAACGAATAAGTAAAACTCGCTAAATATAGAAACGTAATAGCGATAAAAGACAAAACAAAAACTTGTTTAATCCTTATCTTACGTCCATATATCCATAAAAGTACAAGTCCCAATACAACTGCAAGGATATCAGAACGAGATCCTGATAGAATATTATAGATAGTATAAAGTAGAATATTATATGCAGTAAAAACTTGCATATACCATTTTTTCTGTTCCATAGCAACCATTGGGAATATCACGAAAGCAGGCAACCACTTAAACATTTGGTCAATTATAGTCATCAAAATATTCTCGTTTCCCATCGATCCATTTTCCACTAAGGATTGGTAAGAAATTTTCACCATATTGGTAACTAATAAATATGAACTTAAAAAACTAAACACAAGAACAAAAAAATAAACTATTGATTTTGAATTTCTCCTCCTATAATATACAACATTATAGACCTTATGAATTTTGGATGTATGATTTAGGACTATAAATAACGTAATCAATGAAAAGTTAACAAACCAATACAATTCACACCAAACATCTTTTCCCCAGTATGCATCATATAGATATGGAAAAAATCTATAAGTAATTTCTGTCGGTAATAAATACAAATAAAGAACCATACAAAAAATGGCATAAAATCTATTCCTATTCCATAACTTCAATATACATGATACCCATACAAAAACTTGAAAACACAACAATATTATATCCATATTAATATCATCCATAGGATTAAAAGTTTAGCAATTAATCGAATTCCAATATATATAATTAACTAAGCAAAAACATTGTACATTATCATCAACACAAGCCATTCATCACTAACAATTACAATTAGATAATCATAGCCAAACACCAATAAAATATCATCAAAAAACTTTCAAAAAAGTTTACTTTTTATCACATGTGCAATTTTTTCATTGACAGACAAAATCATTTCATTAACTAAAATCTTGCATAAAAGCAAATCTGCTAAAACTGTATACAAGACTCCACTTATCAGTAAACAAACTATATTATTCAAATAATAATTGAGAATATTTTTATAAAAGAGATACAAGAATATTGCAATTAAAATTAATAAAACAATTTGACTAAGCAACTTTACTATATCTTTAAACCAAAACACTTTTGCTAATGAATTTATATAAAATAGAGAAATCAAAGCAAACAATCCCATAGATATAGTCTCAACAAATCCAACAAAGATATAATTTACTTGTGTTGAAAATATAATCGAAGAAAAAAAGAAAATAAATGTTACTAACCCACTAAAAACCGCAAATATTTTTTGCTTATTTAATGAATAAAAAACATTCCTCGTCAAATTCATTATTGCAATCAGCACTCCATTCACAAGATATATAGGAAGAACTGAAGATAATCCAATAACAGCTTCATTATCAAATTCCCCTCTTAAAAAAAGAACACTTATTATTGGGCAAGCAAATACGGATGCAAAAACAGCAACAAATGTTGAAAAAACAACGACGGCTTCTATTTGTTTCCAAAAATTAATAAATCCTTGGTTAACTATTTCCTTATTCTTTGAAGAAAGAGACCTAGCAAGATCAGGGAAAGAAACGGTTGACAACCCCATACTTGCAGCAACAGAAAGAAAACCGCAAAAACTATGAGAATAACCTAAAAGCGAAACGCCACCTTCATAATCTAGTTGTCCGGCCCACAAATATGCAATTGAAGCAAACGAATGGAATGGAAAAAAAGATATAATTATTAGTATAATATTTTGGACAACTACAAAAGAGTCCATTTTGGTATACGATTGGGATTTCTTGAATAAATTACCATAATATCGATTTACTATATAAGAAATAAAGGCTGAAAATAGCATACCAAAAGCAATAGAATTTACTCCTATAACCTGATGAAGAATAAGCACAAATAATATGATAAAAATGTATACTAGTAACTGAGATAAAGATACAATTAAAAAATTTTTGAAATAATTTTGAACAGAAGAAAGAAAACCATTAACGATTGACATGTATGCATTAATCCACAATAAAAAAGCCAACAATAAAGAAAGATTATAATATGTTTTTTCTATGGGACCAACAATGTAATCCATATTAAAATATGTAATTACAAAGCCAACAACAGCTATAAGCAATGCTATTTTTGATACACACTCTTTTATAGTCCAAATATAAGAATCTAACTCAACTGAATCTATTCGAGCAAAAATAGGGAAAAACAAAGATGAAAAAACAGCACCAGACGCACCTGTTATAATCGCAGGAATGGAGAGCAACGAAAAATAAATATCCATCTCTTTCCCTGAGCCAAAGAAATAGGCATACAACAATTGGCAAACAAAGCCTAATATACCACAAACAATAAAAATAAGACTAATAACGAATGTTTTTTTCATACATTTACATATGTCAACCTTCAGAACATCGTATTACAAATTCCTAAATCCGACAGAAACAATGAAATTTTACTTTGAAAGAAATGTTCCGATACTAAACAGTAACATGCATATCATAAAGATCCAATATTGAGGAGTACTTTCAAGAGTCTCCCTTTTATTCATTACGCATGAAAAAAATCTTTGGAATTCTTCTTTTTCTGTAAATAAATTCTATCGCTTATGATATAACTTCATCATATCTAGGAATGGCAAAGTTCTGATTGATATTATTGTCTTCGAACATGAAGTTCTATGGCTTCTCGATGATTATGGCAAAATATCTTACTGTCTAACACCACAAGTGCCTAGTATCTACCTCCACCGAAACCATGCATTTTCCACGCAAACACGTCATATCCTTGCCTTCTATGACAGAACAACCCTCCTTTTAAGGAGCTATTTGAAGCCGTTGGTGGTATGAACCACATACAAATGTACTACCTATACAACGACTTTCCAAATTGGAATATTACTTTACGATACCTTTTTCAAGATACTCAGCAAGGTTCATCTTGCGAACACCTTCAGCAGCATGATCAGCAGCGACTTTAGCCATATCATGCTTAACCATGAGCTCGACGAGTTGCTCGAAGGTGGTGGTCATAGGATTCCAACCAAGTTCATTCTTAGCCTTGGTTGGATCGCCCCAGAGATTCACCACATCGGTAGGACGATAGAAATCTTCAGATACGGCTACAACGACCTTGCCTACAAGAAATTCAGGGCCAGATATTACAATACCTTTCTCATTAATGCCTTCACCTTCCCAACTAAGTTCTATACCAGCGTGATGGAAAGCGAGAGTAGCAAACTCACGAACAGTATGCTGTACACCTGTAGCAATAACGAAATCTTCTGGCTTATCGTGCTGGAGGATAAGCCACATACACTCAACATAATCCTTGGCATACCCCCAGTCGCGAAGGGAGTCTAGATTGCCAAGGTAGAGGCAATCCTGCTTACCCTGGGTAATGTGTGCAGCAGCGAGAGTTATCTTGCGGGTTACGAATGTCTCGCCTCTACGCTCAGACTCGTGGTTGAAGAGGATGCCTGAGCAACAGAACATATCATATGCCTCACGATACTCCTTCACAATCCAGAAGCCATAGAGTTTAGCGACAGCATATGGTGAATATGGGTGAAATGGGGTATTCTCGTTCTGGGGAACCTCCTCTACCTTACCATAGAGCTCAGAAGTTGATGCCTGATAAATCTTACAGCTCTTCTCAAGGTGATTGGTACGGACAGCCTCCAGTATGCGAAGAACACCTGTTGCATCTACCTCTGCAGTAAACTCAGGAGCATCGAAAGACACTTGAACGTGAGACTGAGCAGCCAAGTTATAAATCTCTGTCGGCTGCACCTTGTCCACAAGCTTCACAAGCGACATAGAGTCGGTGAGGTCAGCATAATGCAGGTGGAAATTTGGAGTTCCTTCGAGGTGCGCGATACGCTCACGGAAATCTACTGATGAGCGGCGGATGATACCATGGACCTCATAGCCCTTGGCCAAAAGAAATTCAGAGAGGTAGCTACCGTCCTGTCCAGTAACACCTGTGATAAGTGCAATATTCTTTGACATAATTGTATTTTTTGCGTTATTGAATTGTTTTCAACTTATGCTCTCCTCGTACCATTCGAAAAGCTTCTGAACACCATCTTCAATATCAACCTTATGTGTCCATCCAAGAAAATGAAGCTTGCTGACATCTATGAGCTTACGCATAGTACCATCAGGTTTAGCGGTATCAAACTCAACTGTTCCGGTGAAACCTACTGCCTTGACTACAAGTTCTGAAAGCTCGCAAATGGTGATTTCCTTCCCTGTACCCACATTGATGTGACAGTTGCGGATCTCGCCAAGGCTTGGGATTGCGCCACCACGACCAGTTGAGTGGTTGCGATCAACTACACCATCCGCTTTGTTGCCGTAATGGACTGATGAGTATTTCTCGATACCAATGATGTCGGAGAAGTTAACGTTGAGAAGAACGTGAACTGATGCGTCTGCCATATCCTCACTCCAGAGGAACTCACGAAGAGGCTTACCTGTGCCCCAGAGGTTCACCTTGTTGTGCTCTATACCATAGAAGGAAAGGACTTTGAGAATCTCAGCTTCTGAACTGTTGCCATCAATGACATAACGATTTTCCTTGATATTTGCTCCTACAGGACGAATATTGAGGTCTTTGCGAATAGCTTCCCAATTACCATCGTTGATGAGCTTTGCGAGATAAACCTTACGCATCATGGCTGGCATAACGTGCGAATTCTCCAGATGAAAATTGTCATTAGGACCATAGAGGTTGGTAGGCATTACGGCAATATAGTTGGTACCGTACTGGAGATTGTACGACTCGCACATCTTGAGACCAGCAATCTTGGCAATGGCGTATTCCTCGTTGGTGTATTCCAATTCACTAGTGAGGAGGCAGTCCTCCTTCATGGGCTGAAGCGCATTCTTAGGATAGATACAGGTAGAGCCAAGGAAGAGGAGTTTCTTCACATCATGAGCATATGCCTCGGAAATAACGTTGCACTGGATCTTCATATTCATCATCAGAAAGTCAGCACGATAAAGACTGTTGGCCATGATGCCACCTACAAAGGCAGCTGCTAGTACTACAGCATCAGGCTGCTCCTCATCGAAAAACTTTTTTACAGCATACTGATCTGTGAGATCAAGATCCTTGTGAGTGCGACCTACGAGATTGGTGTAGCCTCTCCGCAAGAGGTTGTTCCAAATTGCGGAACCTACGAGGCCCCTATGGCCTGCAACATATATTTTGCTTGATTTATCTAACATATGATTAATTTGAAAATAAAAAAGCGTGTTTCACTCTGAATTATTTTTATTGTGCGGAATAATCATTGAACCCACAGATCCACATACTATAATGCAGATTCAAATAAAATAATATATCAATTACTCTTTAAGGAATGCACAAATGGTCATTTATCAACGCATATATAATATGTTGAATACCATTCTGCAAATGCTCTAAGACCATCACGCAAAGAAGTTGATGGCTTAAATCCAAAATCTTGTTCAAGAGGTGTAGTATCTGCATATGTTACAGATACGTCACCAGGCCGCATTGGGACAAGTTCCTTGTGAGCCTCAAAATCGTAGTTCTGCGGTAGCACCTTGGCACGGATGAGCTCCTCCTGTAGGATAGAGACGAAGTCAAGAAGGTTTTCAGGTGAATTGTTACCGATATTATATACTTTGTACGCTGGGATTGGAAGTCCATCTTCTCCATTCTGCTTCTCGGGAGCGTGCTGCATGATGCGAACTACACCCTCGACGATATCATCGACATAGGTAAAGTCACGCTTGCAGTTTCCATAGTTAAAGATCTGGATGGTCTTGCCATCACGAAGCTTGTTGGTGAATCCGAAGTAGGCCATATCAGGACGGCCTGCAGGTCCATATACAGTGAAGAAACGAAGACCTGTTGATGGGATATTGTAAAGCTTCGAATAAGCGTGTGCCATAAGTTCGTTACTCTTCTTGGTGGCAGCATACAGGCTGACTGGATTATCCACCTTGTCATCTGTTGAATATGGAACCTTCTTATTAGAACCATAGACTGATGATGATGATGCATATACCAAATGTTCAACTTCATGATGACGGCAAGCTTCAAGAAGGTTGTAGAAACCGATAAGATTGCTCTCTATGTAGGCATCAGGATTGGTGATAGAGTAACGAACTCCTGCCTGAGCTGCGAGATTTACGACAACAGCTATCTTGTTGTCAGTAAATATCTTCTCGACAGCAACCTTATCTGAGATGCTTGCATGAACAAACTCCCAATCTCGGTTAAGAGCCTCTATTTCTTTGAGACGCTCGTACTTGATGTTGACATCGTAGTAGTCTGTGATGCTGTCAATACCGATTACCTTGATATTCTTTATATCCTTAAACAAACGCTTAACGAGATTAGATCCGATAAAGCCTGCTGCTCCAGTAACGAGAACGGTCTTGCCCTCAAGATTTACATTATACTGTACCATGAGTTAATCACGCTTAAATATGTCACGAGTATAAACCTTCTCAATCACATCATCGAGGCATGAGTCATAGCGGTTGGCGATGATGGCCTTTGACTTCTGTTTGAACTCCTCAAGATTGTTGATTACCAGAGAGCCGAAGAATGAAGTACCATTTTCAAGAGTTGGCTCATAGATTATGACCTCTGCGCCTTTGGCCTTGATACGCTTCATGATACCCTGGATTGCAGACTGGCGGAAGTTGTCAGAGTTAGACTTCATAGTCAAGCGGTACACACCGATAACACATTCATGCTCTTTAGCGGCATCCCATACAGCATTTTCATTGTAATAGCCAGCCTTGCGAAGTACGGCATCGGCAATATAATCCTTTCGGGTACGATTAGACTCCACAATCGCAGACATCATAGCCTGTGGCACGTTTTCATAATTGGCAAGAAGTTGCTTGGTATCCTTTGGGAGACAATAACCACCATAACCAAATGACGGGTTATTGTAGTGAGTGCCAATACGTGGATCGAGACCAATGCCATTAATAATTGCCTGTGAATCGAGCCCCTTTACTTCCGCATAGGTATCAAGCTCATTGAAATAAGAAACTCGAAGAGCGAGATAGGTGTTGGCAAAGAGTTTGACAGCCTCTGCTTCCTTCATACCCATGAATAGAGTCGGAACGTTCTCCTTGATTGCACCCTCTTGAAGAAGATTCGCAAAGATCTTGGCGTAATCTTCCGCATTTGGATTGCCAATAGCTGCAATTGCCGCATTCTCCTCATCCCAGTTTCTATCTTGATCAGAGGGGAGTACTTTAGGATAGCCCACGATAATTCTCGAAGGTTCCAAATTATCAAGTAAGGCCTTGCTTTCACGAAGAAACTCTGGAGAGAATAGAAGATTGAAATAATGTCCCTTAAGAGATGGATCTGTCATAAACTTGAGAGCATACTTCACATAAAGCGAACGGCAATACCCAACAGGAATGGTTGATTTAATGACCATCACGGCATCCGGATTGACGTTCAATACCAAATCGATCACATCCTCTATATGATGTGTATCGAAGTAATTCCGCAGCGGATCATAATTGGTGGGAGCCGCAATGACTATGAAATCGGCATCACGATAAGCCGCCTCGCCATCAAGCGTAGCTCGCAGGTTCAAATCTTTCTCAGCGAGATATCGCTTGATATACTCATCTTGAATCGGTGATTTCTTACGGTTGATAAGATCCACCTTCTCCGGTATCACGTCCACCGCTGTCACCGGATGATGTTGTGCCAGCAAGGTAGCGATACTCAATCCCACGTAACCGGTTCCGGCCACGGCGATCTTGATTTCTTTATTCATATTGATTATTTTTTTTTTAGCCCTAAAGTACTTTTCATCTTTCTGATTTTCAAAAAGATGATTCACAGTTAAGTTGTTTGTTTTATACCAAAAGTAACAGGTAGTAAGTATTCAATTTAGGACATACTCCTCATTAAGACACTTCAAAAGTGTCTTAACCGAGTTCAGTAAAAAATATTGCGTTTACCTTCTTTATTCAATCACCCAATCCCCCAACGTTCGCTTCTCCGTATCGAAATTGATCCCAACCTTTACGATGGGTAATCCGCAAAGGGCGAAGCGCTCCGGGTAATTGCGCAAATGGATTTGCTCAAGGGCTGTATCCGCGGTTTTATTCAACTTTAATTCCACGACATAGAGGGTGGTCGGGGTGCGCATCACCATATCCACACGGCCTTTGGGGGTACGGACCTCTACGTCCACATAATTGCCTATCAACGTAAAAATCACATAAAGCAATTGTTGGTAATGTCCCTCGTAATGCGTATTCTCGCAATAGGGGATCGTGGAGAGAACCGTGCGCATCAAAACTAAAGCGTCGTCCATATCGCCATTATAAATCTTCTCCGCCACCAACGTATTCAACTCGGCGGGGCGTTGCACATAGTTAGGCAACAAGCTGCGCATCAAGCCGATCCGAACCTCCTTGTTCGGGATATCCAACTGATACAGGCCGCTGAAACGGGGATGCCGAAGCACCGTCTTCGGTGTTTCTTTTTAATCATATAAAAGATTTTTTATAGGCGGATTTCAAGAGCGACGTGATGTCGGTTTTGTCTTCCGCCTGTATTTTTGCTATCGAAAAAAATACGATTCATTCAATTGATATAGAAGTTTTTAGGTGTAATAATACTAAAAAAGCACTTCGACTGTCCGAGTGGCAGCATCATGAAACATCTAAGAGAGTTCGTAACTTCAGTACCTGAATACCGTAGAACCGGGAAAGGCAATTTCAAGCATAAACTTGAAGACATACTTATGCTTGTCATATTGGGCAGGCTCAGTAAGTGCATTACCAAAACCGAGATACTCGAGTTTGGCAAACGTTATCCTATATGGATAATTAATCGACAGGATGAGATGGCGAATCAATTCAATCCAACTCCTCAAACTGGGAGTTCTGGCTCTTGAACTCAGGGACGAAGGCTTTCATCTCCTTCACCATCAAAAGGATTTGGACACGGAGAGACAATTCGGTTAATACATTAATATGTTCTACTACATCCTTATAGATATACTCACGAACCGCCGCTACTCGAATCTTCTCGTGAGGGGTCTCTTTCGTGTTCTCCTTGTTGTTCAGTAGCTCTTCATACAATTTCTCGCCGGGGCGAAGACCAGTATACTTGATCTCGATATCCTTGTCTACCTGCAACCCGGACAGTTCAATCATGCGCTTCGCCAAATCCGCTATCTTCACCGGCTCACCCATATCGAAGATAAAGATCTCACCGCCCTTACCCATTGTACCGGCCTCTAATACCAGACGACAAGCCTCCGGGATGGTCATGAAGTAACGGATGATATCGGGATGGGTGACCGTCACGGGACCTCCTTGAGCGATTTGTTCACGGAAACGGGGGATAACCGACCCATTGCTACCTAGAACATTGCCAAAGCGGGTCGTAATGAAACGTGTCTCGCCTTTCACCTCTCCTCGCTCAATCGCAAGGCTCAGACTCTGTACGTAGATCTCGGCCAAGCGTTTGCTACATCCCATGATGTTCGTGGGGTTCACCGCCTTATCCGTACTGATCATCACAAATTTCTCCACGCCATAGCTTACAGCGGCATCTGCCATCACACGAGTACCGAACACGTTTGTTCGGATCGCCTCGCAGGGGTTCTCTTCCATCAAGGGGACATGCTTGTAGGCCGCCGCATGGAACACCACTTGGGGGTGCCAGTTGCGGAACACATAATCCACACGGTCCGGGCTGCGAACATCGCCGATCACCGGAACAAAGTTCAGTTCCTTGTATTTCTCTTCCAATTCCAAACGAAGATTATGCATCGGGGTCTCAGCGGAGTCGAAGCAAACCAACTTCTTAATCGGAAAATGAGCCAGCTGGCGACAGATCTCGCTACCGATACTGCCGGCGGCTCCCGTGACAAGCACGGTCTTCCCTTCCAACAGATTGCCGATCTCATCCAGATTGATATGGATCTCCTCACGACCTAGCAAATCCTCGATACGGATCTCTCGAACAGAACGCTTCGCCTCACCTCCACGTAGCTCCTCCATCTCCGGGACTACCAATGTCTTCAAGGAGGCCTGCTCGCAATAACGGATCAAACGGTCACGCTCCTGATGGGCAACCTTTATATTGGGGAAGAGAACGCCATCCAAGCTGTTGCGAGGGATCAAGCGATACAGATCCTCCACGTTCTCGATCTGGTAGACCGGTAACTCCGCGATCCGGATGCTTTTCTTGGAATTGCCAAAGGAAAGGAAGCCCATGATGCTATAATTCTGCATGAATACCTGACGGTTCGCCGAGGTAGCGATCATCACGCTCTCCTCCTCCGTGCCAAAGACCAGTACCCGCTTGCGTTTCTTGCCGAGTTGCAGGAGGACGCTGTTATAGACATTGATCACGAAGACACGCAACGTGACCAACATCACGATCGTCAACGTACTGTCCATGATTCCACCCAACCAATAGATAGAAGGGCTGAAACGGGCTTTCAACAGCCAAAGCAGCAGGAACATTAAGAGCGACTTGCCGATCGCAGCACCACCGATCCGCCACAAGCCACGCAGCGTGGAATGGCGAATAACCCCATGATATGCTTTGAACAGCAAGAACGAAACGATACTGCCCACAAATGAGGAGAGGCCTACTTTCAGCACATCAGACTCTCCTATACGTATATGCAGAATGGAGAACATTCCTAGTACGCCCAGCAACGACACGGAGAGCGAAACGAAAAGGTCCGCACTAAAAATGATCCAACGGTTGATATACCGCAAATTCACCAGACGGCCTAAGGCCAATCGCCATCTGCCCTTATGAAAATCCATCATTTGTATTTTGTTTGTTTTATATTCAGTGCCCTAACTTTTCCCAACGGCGGCGCCTGTGACTCGTGGCGTCCCGAAGCGGCGGGCGTAATACAGCTTTCCGTCCGCAAGATCGTACCATCACCTTGGTGGATGATTTGGATCGCATGGGTTGCATTGGGCAGGATCTGCACATTACAACCGTAGATATGGAAGACGAAACGTGCTTGTTCCGCCCGCTCATGGTTTTCTGTCATATCGTAATTTTTTCAGTAAGGTTATCACTTTTCGTTTCCCTTGGAAAACGAGGTATATATGAATTGCCCTGTGAAATATATATCAATTGCCTAACGCAGTATATATCCTCGGGCATATGCAGTATATCTTCTCAAAAACGGCCAGTTGAGCGGTGTCTGAGACGACTGCTCCACGCATCGTTGATACGGGCACGGATGTTGCTGACGCTTTTACCCTTCGTGATTCGGGGGGTGATGGGTAGAAAGAGGCGGATGAAACGCTCTTTGACCATCTCCTCGGGGGTTATTTTCAGCTCGTTCTCTTGCATGACCAGAATGACTTGGGCCAACTCGGTAACTGTCCGGCACTCGACGATCTGCGCAAGATAGCGTTCCAGATCCTCTTCTTTATTTATATAGGCACGAAAACGGATCGTTTCAGGCATGAGACCGGATCTACCGTCCCCCTCTTCTAAGGAGGTCTCCCCGCAATATTCCCCCACATAGAAGTTCTGGATGGCTTCCGTAGCGTTGGGGAGTATCTGGTTATTGCCGCCGTGTATGGTAATTGTTATATCAGACATAAGGTATATATGAATCGTTTGTCAATGAAAAGTAAACAGTTTGTCAACGGTTATCAACGGATTTGATTTCGCTATCCGGGGGTTGTACTTTCGCATTGTCAACAATAAGTTTAATCTTTTAAAAAAAGAAGTATGATTAATTATTCAACTTACATGTGGAAAAGTCCACTGGATGAGACCGCAAAGGAACAGGCGTACGCCAAGAACCAAGTGACGAAAGTGATGAGTTTCGATGATTTCGTGAAGCACATCTCAGATCACAACGGTGTTTTCACACGCGGCACGGTAAAAGGCGTGGTAAGCGACACCTGCTCATGCCTAGTGGAACAATTGCTGAACGGCTACAAGGTACAATTCGGCGAACTAGGAATCTTTAGCATCTCCATTACCTGCGAGCCGGCCGCTACACTCAAGGACTTCTCCAGCGATAATATCAAGGCAGTGAACATTCTATTCAATCCGGGTATAGACTTCGAGAACCTACGTTCTAAGGCAGAATTCAACCTAGTAACCAGCCGTGCGATCCAAGCCGCCTCGCTGAAGGCGGTAAAGGAGAATAAAGACACGGTAGACTTGGCAGCGTTGAAGAAAGGAGACTCAGAATCTCCCGATGAGATCTAAATCCTACCATTGAGAAATACGGCTCTTAAACCATGAAGCTTATTTTATTCATTTATTTAAAGACTACAAGTATGAAAAAAACAAATTGGAAGAGCGTCTTGCTCTACATCATCCGTATTGTCGAACTGGTCATCACCGGTGCCGCCGGTGGAGCCGCTAGCGGTTGGATCGGATGAGAACCATCACGCTGATTATCGTGCATTGCTCTGCCAATAGGCAGGGCAGCACTTTACGGATGATGGACATCGACCGCCTGCATCGCTCACTCGGCTGGAAAGGTTGCGGATATCACTTCGTTATCCCGACCGATGGTACGATCGAGACCGGTAGGCCCCTTGAACAAGTGGGCGCTCACTGTAAGAACCACAATCGGTACAGTATCGGGGTTTGCTATATCGGAGGACTCGCCAACGATGGAAAGACTCCCATGGATACCCGAACGGAAGCCCAACGAGAAGCCCTACAGGGTTTGCTTCGTGAATTGCATCAGCGATTCCCCAAAGCCCTAATCGTGGGACATCAAGACTTGGACCCGTCGAAATCCTGTCCCTGTTTTAATGTAGTGAGCGAGTTTTCCGATTAGTTTAACGCAGGGAGTCCCTTCACCTCCCTCGTATGCCATGCTTGGTAGGCGGGAGCGGAGAGTTCAGGTACAGTCAATAACTTGTAATCCGCCCCGTTCTGCTTAGCTATATGTTTTCGTTCATACAAACGAAGGGAACGATCCGTTACAGAAACCATGACAACCGGAAAAGGATAAGCGTACAGGCGCATCGGCGTGATCTCACTATCCGGAAAGGCACGACGCAATTGATAAGCGGAACGTTCGAACGCAACCCAATAAGATCCCGTACAATATAAATGGATCGAGGTCTGATTCGCACACTCACGATCCATGATCTCTCTCAAATGCCCTTTCAGCAATAGCATCAAACGGATACCGGAGGGAGTTTCGCTTTCCTTTCTCATGACAGTCTACTATTTAATGTTTTAACCAAATATCGTAATCGTGTAAACGCTGTATCAACAAGGCCTTGCTTCTCTTAGGCGAAGGGTCATCCCGCCAGGGATCTACCAGCTCATGCGCCATATGGTAATACAGGTTGCTATTCGTGCAGCCGTAAAGCGTGACGAGCAGTAAGGCACGAGAATTCACTGCCTTAACCAATGGAAGCATATTGCGTAGGGTGGAATGCAAGCGTTCAAACTCCTCTTCCTGAGCCAACAGCTTATAGGCCGGAAGGAGTAATGAGTAAACCTTGCAACGCATCACATCGGTCTCCACACGAAGGGAGGCGTAGCCCTTCAGTACCTCATGAGCCAAAAGCTCGTCTTCCTTTCCCAATTTGCCCGAGAGATAATAACGCCCCAATGCCTTATGCATACCTTCCGATAAACGATCGTTATCCAAATGGGTATAAACGTGCTTGCCTTTCGTATTCAACTCGATCAGCTCATACTCGCCTTGCCTTACCTCAAATAGAGGAACCCACATACAGTCAAGGATACGTACCATGACATCCTTATGACCTCCACCCGGTTGCACCACCACCTCAGCCTCCATCCCCATGAAAGAACCCGAGGTGATACGTACACGGTCACCTTTCAGCAAGCGACCGCTATCCGGTACGTACACCGGAAGCTCATTGGAATAAGATTCAGCCATCCAGCGTAAGGTCTCCATCTCATGATCTGACAGGTAAGGAAAATAAGAGTGTTCGCCCACGGATACCCGAGGAAGAAGATTATATAAGGGCATGATACGTTTCAAACGGAAAATCTCATTCTCCGAAGCATGGATAAACACATAGTTGTATAAAAGAGGCTTCCTCGTATTGACCATCTTGCCTCCCACCTTGCGAGCCTCGACATACGAGGGGGCAAAGTACTCGAACAAGGGTTCCCCACAACGTTTACGACGGGAAAGCTCGGCATCTAATCCTTTTGACGAATAGATATTATCACGTCCCCCTATGGCGGTAGGAAACGTCAGTACGTACCAGCGTACAGCCTCCTGACTACGGCGATTGCGTATATGCACCATAGCTCTATCAGAGCTATTACTTGTCATGATATTCATTGAGGAAGATAATTCAGAGCCTTATCAAGATATTCTTGTAATACCCTGATAAATAAATACTTATGTGAAAACAAAAAAGGAATTACTGAAAATTTGCATCCCTTCAATACTCATGCTACTTGGCGAGTAGCGTTCATTTCATGCCGCAAATGTAGTAAAAAATAACATAACACAAGCAAACATTAGGCTTTGTTTGTGTTTCAACCTTAATTCTCTTTAAATCTTCGTTCTTATTTCTGATGTATAGACATGGCAATAGAAACGAAATGGCCTCGTTATTCCCGAAATCATCACGTTATCCGAAGTAAATTCCATATAACATCATGTAGAGATGGAGCGTGCTCCGTCTCCCACCGCCTGATAGTAACTAAAATACCATTGTAAGGGGATGAAACGGGACACGCTCCGTCTCTACAACTAAGGAATATCCTTTCACTCCTCTTGTTAAGGCTACTCGCCAAGTAGCAGTCAGTTTGGCTACTCGCCAAGTAGCGTACTTTTCTTCACCCTACTTTCGGCGCATAATTATACACACTCTCGAAACAAAGTTTGTTTACGGTTGAGAGTTTTTCTAAAGAGAAACTCTTCAAGTATATTTGCGTAGTCTTGATAGATTTATGCCCTAACAGTTCACTGATCATCTCAATCGGTACGTTTTGCTCCTTCAAGGTCGTGGCGAAAGAGTGACGAATCGTGTATGAGGTAACCCGAGTATGAATGCCAATGGATTCCGACAGTATTTTCAATCTGCGGTTAAAACCTCCTAATACGGTATTATATTCCTTGTAGGCATCCTCACCGGTCTTCATTCCCTCTAAAAAAGGAAACAGATAGGGCGAATCCTCGGTTGTATCGGCTGCCAACTCATTCAGCAGCCCTTGTGCCTCCGCTGGGATCTCCACCTGTATAAGGGATCCGCTTTTCTGCCGATAATAAGACAAGATCCCTTCCTTGATATCCTCCTTTCGCAAATGCGCCAAATCCACGAAAGCCATCCCGCAAAACAAAAACATCAGGCAAAAGGCTGATTGGGTCCTCTTCTGTTGTGGATCTGTCACCGGGCTTGTCATCAGCAAGCGTAAGCTTTCCGAAGGCAACGCCTTTTTACGTTTACTCTCAACCCCCGTAAACACATGCTTAAACAAATGAGGAATATAGGCAGCCTCACCCACCTCTACCGCTAAATTATAGATGTGACGAATCCGGCGCATATAAGTAGATACCGTGTTACGAGCACATCCCTTGGCCAACAGCCAAGATTGATAACGCAAAAGTGTATCCCGATTAATATACGCATAAGGAATCTCTTCCCGGCCACAAAAACATTTAAACGACCTCAACGCATCTTGATAACTCTTCGCCGTGGAATAACGCTTTTTCTCACGCAGGCAGGTGATATACGTAAGTACACCCACCACAAAATCATTCTCATTCATACTTTATCTCCTTAAGAATTAATACATAAAAAAATCCTCTATCTCTCCGTTTACACAGGAAAGATAGAGGATCTTCATAAAATCCTTAAAGAAATATATTATTTTCCGGCTTTCTCAGCAGCAGCTTTCTTATTGATCTTCTTCTTCTGCAACTCGTAAGCGATCGGAGTAGCGACGAACAAAGTAGAGTATGTACCGATAATGATACCTAATAAGATAGCGAACGTAAAGCTTCGGATCGTGCTACCGCCCAAGATGAAGATACACAATACAACCACCAACGTAGTCAATGATGTATTAAATGTACGACACAAGGTAGAGTTCAACGCATCATTGATCACTTGATAACGATCACGCTTCGGATACAAAGCGATCGTCTCACGGATACGGTCGAATACAACCACGGTATCATTGATAGAGTAACCGATAATCGTCAAGATAGCTGCGATAAACGTCTGGTCTACCTCCATTGAGAACGGAAGAACCTTCCATAACAAGGTATAGAAAGAAATGATACACAATGTAGTCGTAGCAACAGAGGCGAACGCACCCACAGAGAATGACACATCACGGAAACGAAGCAGGATATAAGCGGCCATACAGATCATGGCGAAGATTACCGCTAAGATAGCGCTATTCTTGATATCGTCTGCCATGCTAGGACCCACCTTCTGCGAACTCTGTATGAAAGTAGTCGTGAACTCATCTAATGTAGTTCCTTCCGGAAGTAAGGATTTCACGCCCTCAAACAATTTATTCTCGATCTCTTGATCTACCGTAGGATCGTTATCATTGATCTTATAGTTGGTAGACACACGTACTTGATCAGCTGTACCGATCTGGATAACACTAACAGAACCGTCTAACTGAGCGTCCAGCATATTACGAACATCGTCAGTCTTCACCTCTTGATTGAAACGGATCACGTAATTACGTCCACCCGTGAAATCGATACCATTATTCAAGCCGATCGTCATAAAAGAGATAGCACCTAAAACGATGATTGCCGCCGGAATTAAATAACCGACTTTGCGAGCACCCAAGAAATTGATCTTCGGGTTTGTCAACAAGTCTTTCGTAATAGAAGTCGTGAATGTCACGTTCTTCAATTTATCTTTCGCTAACAATGCCTCATAAACGATACGAGTCAAGAACACGGCTGTAAGGAATGAAGCGAACAAACCGATGATCATCGTCGTAGCGAAACCACGGATAGGACCCGTACCGAAATAGAACAATACGATACCGGTAATGATAGATGTCAAGTTTGAGTCGAAGATAGCGGAGAACGCATTGCTGTAACCGTCGGCGATAGCCTTTCCTAAAGACTTACCGGCACGAAGTTCCTCTTTCGTACGCTCATATATCAATACGTTAGCATCGACTGCCATACCCAGCGTCAACACCATACCGGCAATACCCGGCAAGGTAAGAACGGCTTGGAAAGAAGCAAGGATACCCATCGTGAAGAAGATGTTCAATACCAAAGCACCGTCGGCGATCAATCCCGGAATCAATCCGTAGAATGCGCACATATAAACCATCAACAGCACCAATGCCAAAACGAAAGAAATCACACCGGCATTGATAGCCTCTTGTCCCAAAGACGGACCAACGACATCTTCTTGAACGATATGTACGGAAGCAGCCATCTTACCCGATTTCAATACGTTCGCTAAGTCCTTCGCCTCTTCCGGTGTAAAGTGACCGGTGATTTGTGAACGACCTCCCGTGATCTCATCGTTTACGTTCGGAGCGGAATAAACCATCTCATCCAAAACGATAGCGATCTGGCGACCGATATTCTCTTTCGTCAAACGAGCCCAAGCCTTAGAGCCTTCGGCATTCATAACCATGTTAACCATTTGCTCTGAACGACCGGCTTGTTGCATAAAGTCAGCGTTAGCATCTGTTACTACGTCACCACCTAAAGCGGGACTTCCGTCACGGTTCGTTACCTTCAAGGCATATAATTCATAGAACTGCTCCTTATCATCGATCGCCTTAACACCCCATTTCAAAGCCAAGTTACGAGGCAATACCTCTTTCACTTGTTTCATGTTCAGGTATTCGCTGATCTTATCCATATCTTTCGCATGAGCGATACCTACCGTAGAACCCGGAGACAACTGACCGTTGTACTGACTAATCTGCAATAAGGCGAATAATGGATGTTGCTTAGCGAACTCTTCCATGCTTTGGTTAGCCTCAGTCTCTTTATTATCTTGACCAAGCTCTGCCAATAAAGAATCGGCCTCACTTACATTCGCATCAGCGGCATCAGCGATTTTCTCAACATTATCGGTAGCAACAGAATCAGCGGAAGCCTCCTTACTTAGGATAGTAGCCAATACATTATCAGCGGCAACCAATTGTTGATAGATTTCCGGCAACTTATAAGTTTCCCAGAATTCCAAGTTAGCGCTACCTTGAAGCAACTTACGAACACGTTCCGGTTCTTTCACACCCGGCAACTCAACCAAGATACGACCCGCTGTCTCCAAACGTTGGATGTTCGGAGAAACCACACCGAAACGGTCGATACGAGTACGCAATACGTTGAATGAGTTATCAATCGCACTCTGCAACTCTTGTTTCAAAACAGAAACAACCTGAGCGTCTGAGCTCTGGGGCGTGATTTTATCTTTTAACTCGAATGTACTGAAAATAGCGGAAAGACGTGCGCCGCTATCCAACTTCTTATACTCCTCAGCGAAAAGGTCGATGAAATCTTTTTGGCTAGTCGCTTGATGCGCGTAAGCTAAATCCAACGCCTTGTTGAAATTCTCGTCTTGGTTGTTGTTAGACAACGAACGGATTACATCCGCCACGTTCAACTCAAGGACAACGTTCATACCGCCCTTTAAGTCAAGACCTAAACTAATTTCCATTTCACGGCATTGCTTAAGCGTATAGCCTAACCATACCTTCTGAGTAGATAGTGAGTCTAAATAAGCACTCTCTTTCGCAGGATCTCCACCCGCATACTCAGCGGCTTTACTGTTGTAATGTTGCGTCACGAACGAGAACGACAAATAGAACAAACAGACAAGCGTAAGTAACACCGCGAAGACCTTTACAAATCCTTTGTTTTGCATCTGAATCTTAGGTTTATGTTATTACATTATTTATATTCGTTTTTTCACAGGGTGCAAATATAGACTTTTTTTCTTTGATAAAGAGCAATTAGTATAATTATTTGTCACGCTCATAGTTTATTTCAAACGCAAATGTATATCTTTGGGGCTAAAATAATAAGGAAAATATACCATGAAACAGTTATTATTCGCTCTGTTATTTATCCCCGCCCTGCTATTCGCGCAAGAGGATCAACACTATCTGGCAGGGGCCGTTCCGGTTGCAGACGGTAAAGTCGTTTTTACCCGAGAGATTAATGCCCCCTCTTTAAGCAAGGCACAAATCTACCAACAACTATTAAAATGGGGACAAGAAAATTTTAACACAAAGGACAGTAGAGTAGCTTATCAAAATGAGGCAAAAGGCGAGATCGCCATTATCGGGGAAGAATATATAGTATTCTCCAGCACAGCTTTATCCCTCGATCGGGCGATGATGAAATACCGTATTATCATTGAATGTAAGGAACATGCTTGTACCCTGCAACTTGCGGGCATCCGATATGAATATAACGTGTCTTACCAGAACGAGCCGGAGAAATACCTAGCCGAGGAATGGATCACGGACGAGTATGCCTTGAATAAGAGCAAGACGAAATTGAACCGTATCAGCGGTAAGTTCCGTAAGGCCACGATTGACTTTGCGGATAAGACGTTCGATAGCGCAGCCAACGTATTAGGCGCACAGTTACTGACAACCGCAACTGTAGAGCCAGTATCCGCTCCGCAACGGGAAACACGACCTGTGGCACCGATGGAAGGTTTCGTAGCGTTCCAAGCTGACAAAATACCTAGCACGATCCTCCAGATGTTACCGGACAACGCTTTACAGATCAAAGCCGTAAAAGGAAATACGACCGACGCAAACGTTGAATGGAAAGGCATAGGCAATATGTTCGGTAAAACGATCAGTACAATCTCCATATCCAAAGATAGTCCTGCTTATAAAGCGATTGGCAATAACGACGTATATCGATTATCCTTCTCCAAGCCCGGCACATCTGCCGATGCGCCATGGATTATTATCGAGTGCCGTAAACAAGGCGAGACCTCCGAAAGACAGCAAACGATGTTAATCGGCGAGATTACGAATGTATGGATTAAATAACGAAAAAGAGAGTTGCATTTATGAAAAAGATTCTATTATTAATATATATGATGTTCCCTGTGCTAGTCATGGCGCAGGGGCATAAAGGCGAGGTAGACGAATGCGCCCCCATGAAAAACGGGAAGGTATGCTATAGCGATGATGTAGAGATCGAGAATACCTCTAAACTAGAAATATTCAACGCTATTAACGCATGGGCTAAGAAATCTTATGGAAAAGATGTCTTCTTATCCAACGTAAACTCGAACAAGAACAAAGGGACCATCTTCGTAAGCTCTAAGGTTGAATTATTGTTGAATGATACAGACAAGACCATCATTAAATATAAAATGCGTATCACCTGCTTCGACAACCGATACACGATCGAGGCGAGCGATATCGTATATCAATACGATCCGCTAAACGATAAAAAGTACAAGACCTATAAAGCGGAAGATGTGATCGCCAATAATGGGGATAGCAATACGATAGCGCTGATCAAAGATCCTAAGCTATTCTGTAACGCTACCTTCTTCTTTGTCGAGAACTTGTTCGCCGACGTATTTGACGCTACGCAGAACGCAGAATCCGAGTGATGAAACCCTTTTATTCAAGTTTCAGATAACACCATAACGGGTAGTGGTCTGAATAAGCGACCTTATCCACGGAACAATTCATAGAGGTCATGTTCGGGGAATGCAGGATATTATCGATACGGAACCAGAAGAAATTTTGATTATAGGTAATACCCATTCCCCGGCCAGACTCGGCAAAGGCATCCGTCAAATCCCCTTGGATCGTACGGTGCGCATAAGAAATAGGCGTATCATTAAAGTCACCGCATACCAAGACATAATCTCCTTTAGCGTTCTTAATCTCTTCTGATACCGCTTCCGCTTGCTTAGCCCGAATCCGGAAAGCAGGTCCTAGCTTTTGCTCGAACGCTCCTTTCAAATCGTCCAACCCATCCGAGCTAAAGCTCTTTATAAGGGATGAATAACGGGTCCGATCCTCCATCGTCAGTTTAAACGATTCCAAATGGTTATTAATCAAGGTCAACTTCTTTCCCTTGATGTTCACTTCATGTACGGAAGAGCCGTTATAATCCGAATCGTATTTCACCATCCGGGAATTCGACAGCGGATATTTGGAGAACACAGCGATGCCGAAACTCTGGAATTTCGTGGAGCTTTGATAAAATACGGAACGATAAGGATACATGCTCAACGCATCATAGATCTTAGAGGCAGTAAGGCTCTTCTCTGACTTAGCCGTGGCATATTCCTGCAAACAAACAATATCCGCGTCCGAGTTAGCGATATATTGGATAATCTTGTTCGGAGCTATCTTCGTATGATTCTTGTACCCAAAAGCCATCACATTATAAGTCAGCACCTTCAGTACCTCTTCCCGAGGAACATCCTTATGCGAGTGAAACGGAAAATAGCGTTTCACGGGACCCCAACATAACAAGAAGGAGAATATGCCGATCAATAAGAACTTCCATTCCCATAAGAACAGCCAATAGATAATAAAGCAAAGATTGACTACACATAAGACTGGAAAGGCTAATCCCAGATAAGATAACGTCATACTCGTCTCAGGAGACACCCGATCCGAATAAGCCGAGACTATCAACAATACGACAGCCACCACATTCGCTACGACGAATAAGAATTGAAGAAAAATCCGTAGAGTTTTCATAAGTATCTGTTATTTCTTACTGGCGTCGAAAAGTCGCTTTTTCTCTTCAGCGGAAAGGCTCTCATAACCGGAACGTTTCAATTTATCCAGTATAGTATCTAGATCCACCGACTCCTGATGTTTGCGTGCGTTATACTCATAATCCGTTTCGTTACGTTTATAAGTCACACGCATCTTCGGTTTCCGTTTGCCCAAATTCACGAACCAGTCGATCAACCGATTCATTGGAGCGGTCAAGTCCTTTCCATTACGAATACGGGAAGCGAACCACATACCAAACAAAGCCCCGCCGATATGGGCGATATGTCCTCCCGCATTATCAGAAGTCATCGCCAACAAATCGATCACCAGCGTAAAGATAGCCAAATAAATTAATTTGATCCTTCCGATCAAGAATAAATTAATCTCCAAATCCTTCCGGTAAAACGACACGGCGAAAACGATCGCCATAACAGATGCCGAAGCCCCCATCAAATAGCTAAAAGAAGCCACGTTCTGGAAATAAGGGAAAATATTATAAGCAAGGACAAACAATACCGCACCGGCAAGACCTCCCAATATATACAAGCCTCCCAACTGCCGCTCACTGAAGAAATTCAAGAACAATCCCCCGAACCAATACAACCAAAGCATATTGAACAAGATATGCAAGAAGTCAAAATGAGTGAACATATAAGTAAACAACGTCCACGGACGGAAGAGCAAAAGTTCCGGAGAAGCCGGTAACTGCAAATACTGCAAAAAAGGTACCCCTTGCACATTAAAGAGCATAAACAATACGCTGGCCAAACGTATCAAGATAAACAAGCCTACATTTATATATATCAGTTTCGACAGGATATTACCCGACTGAAACATACGCTTCAAATTAGTAAAAATACCGTCCATTGTCTGCATCTTTCTTTTTCCAATAACGAATTAGGAAATAACCGAATAACATACCCCCCAAATGAGCGAAATGCGCTACCGTATCGCCACCAAAACTAGCCACACCCATAAATAGTTCGGCAAGACCATAAAATATTACGAAATATTTGGCTTTAATCGGGATCGGTATGAACATCAAGTACAAAGGAACATTCGGAAAGATCATCGCGAATGCCAACAAGATTCCGAATACGGCACCCGAAGCGCCAATGGTCACGAAATAATTCAAGAACTCGCTTTTGCTGATAATCTGGGCTCCATTCAAGTTTATCATGTCTTGGCTAGCGAAGATCACATCCCGCAAATTAAAGAACCATACCACCTCTTGTACCAAACCGGCGCCTATACCCGTCACGAAGTAAAAAATCAAGAAACGTTTGGGGCCCCATACGTTCTCCAATACCCGGCCGAACATATAAACGGCGAACATATTAAAAAACACATGCGCGAACGAATGGGTATCGTGCATGAACATATAAGAAACGATCTGATAAGCCTTGAAGTCGGTAGCACCCGGGAAGTGAAGCCCTAATAAATCCACCAAATCGATGCCGACTTTCGGCAGTGCAAGGCTGGCTACCCAAAATAGCAAGTTTATAATGATAAGATTTTTCGTTACCGGCGGGATACTATTCAAGAACCCCGAATTTGTCTGATTCATCATATACTACGTTAATTTAGCGGCAAAGGTAAATATATTTTAGCCGTTTTTGCCCATAATAATACTAAAACATATGTAAATCGGTAAAAAAAGTAGGTTTTTCTTTTGTGATATTTCAAAATAAAACTACATTTGGAGCCGTCTATCGGTTATCATAGTTTTGTTTAATATATTAACAGTCAAACCATCATGAACAAATCAGAATTTATTAGTGCAGTCGCTGAAAAATCAGGTCTCAGCAAAGTGGATGCTAAAAAGGCAGTAGAAGCTTTTGTTGACACAGTTTCTAACGAATTAAAAGAAGGCGGTAAAGTCGCTCTACTTGGCTTCGGTTCATTCTCTGTGTCAGAGAAGGCCGCTCGTAAAGGTGTTAACCCGAAAACTAAAGAAACCATTGAAATCGCAGCTCGCAAGGCCGTGAAGTTCAAGGCTGGTGCTGAATTGAACGAGCTAATCAAATAAGAAACACCATTATTCTCTATAGAAGAAGGATACGATGCAAATTGTATCCTTTTTTTGTGTACCTTCGCGTGCAAATAAAATCCGAATTATAGTTAGACGAATATGGTTATCGAACAACAGATTACCGGAGCTATCATAGCCGGCATCAAAGAGCTGTACGGAGCGGATGTCACCGCTAGCCAAGTGCAGTTACAAAAAACGAAAAAAGAATTCAAGGGGCACTTGACCCTAGTCGTATTCCCATTCCTTCGCATGTCGAAGAAATCTCCGGAGCAGACCGCTCAGGAAATCGGTGAGTACTTGTTGAGAAACGAGCCAGCGGTAGCTGAATTCAATGTAATCAAAGGATTCCTTAACCTGACGGTCGCTTGCTCTTGCTGGATCGATTTACTAAACTCGATCAATGAGCAGCCCGCTTACGGTATCATTCCGGTTACCGAGCAGTCGCCTTTGGTTATGATCGAATATTCTTCTCCCAATACAAATAAACCGCTTCACTTGGGCCATGTCCGCAATAACTTATTAGGATACAGCTTATCGAAGATCATGAAAGCGAACGGTAACCAGATCGTAAAGACGAATATCGTAAACGATCGTGGTATCCATATCTGTAAATCCATGTTGGCTTGGCAGAAATGGGGAAATGGAGCTACCCCAGAGTCTACCGGAAAAAAGGGCGACCATCTGATCGGTGACTTTTACGTATTATTCAGCAACAAATTAAAAGAGGAGACCCATGCGTTAGAAGCGAAAGGCCTTACCAAGGAAGAAGCCGAGGCTCAATCCACCTTGATGGCGGAAGCCCGTGAGATGCTTCGTAAATGGGAAGCCGGAGACAAAGAGGTGCGTGCGCTTTGGGAAATGATGAATAATTGGGTATACGCCGGGTTCAACGAGACTTATAAGATGATGGGCGTAGATTTCGATAAGATTTATTACGAGTCTCAAACGTATCTGGAAGGAAAAGGCAAGGTGATGGAAGGCCTAGAGAAAGGGATTTTCTATCGCCGTGAAGACGGCTCCGTATGGGCTGATTTGACGAAAGACGGGCTGGATGAGAAATTATTGCTTCGTGCGGATGGAACTTCCGTCTATATGACGCAGGATATCGGTACCGCCAAGCTGCGCTTCGATGATTACCCGATCAATAAGATGATCTATGTGGTAGGGAACGAGCAGAATTATCACTTCCAAGTATTATCGATCTTATTGGATAAGTTAGGCTTCGAGTTCGGCAAAGGATTGGTCCACTTCTCCTACGGAATGGTAGAGCTACCGGAAGGTAAGATGAAGAGCCGTGAGGGAACGGTCGTAGACGCCGATGATTTGATGGCCGAGATGATCAGTACCGCACGCGAGATTTCCCAAGAATTAGGGAAATTGGACGAGATGACTCCGGAAGAGGCTGAGAATATCGCCCGTATCGTAGGTCTTGGCTCCTTGAAATATTTCATATTAAAGGTAGACCCTCGCAAGAATATGACGTTCAACCCGAAAGAGTCTATCGACTTCAATGGGAATACGGGACCATTCATCCAATATACCTACGCCCGTATCCGTTCCGTATTGCGCAAAGCGGCGGAACAGGGCATCGTATTACCGGAGCAGTTACCGCTTACTTTCGCCATTTCCGAGAAAGAAGAGAACCTGATCCAAATGATCGCCGATTATGCGGAGATCGTGAAAGAGGCAGGTAAGCTATACAGCCCGGCCTGTGTCGCCAACTATATTTATGATCTGGTAAAGGAATACAATCAATTCTATCACGATTTCTCCATCCTTCGCGAAGAGAATCCGGAATTGAAGAACTTCCGTTTAGTCTTATCCGCCAATGTAGCTAAGATCGTGAAATCCGGTATGGATTTATTAGGCATCGAGGTTCCGGAAAGAATGTAACGATAGAAGATGAACATAAACGAGAAAACAAGAAAGGCTCTCCTTCGATTTCAACAAAATGAAATCACGGAGAGCCTTCTCTATACGCAACTCGCCGCTATCGAGAAAGATCCAAGCAATAAGGAAGTATTACTACAGATAGCGAATGACGAGAAAGGACATTATACGATCCTGAAAAAGTATACGGGGCAAGAGATCTCCCCGAATAAATTACGCGTCACCAAATACTACTGGTTGGCACGTATCTTGGGGATTACTTTCGCCATTAAGCTAATGGAAGATAGCGAGGAAAGCGCCAAGAATGATTACGCCTCTTATGATGAGTATCCGGATTTGCAACAAATCGCACGTGACGAGGATGAGCATGAGCAGAGGTTGATCGCCTTGATCAATGAGGAACGGTTGGAATATATGGGTTCTGTCGTACTGGGGCTAAATGACGCTTTGGTAGAATTTACAGGTGCTTTAGCTGGCTTTACCCTTGCCTTGAGCGACTCTAGATTAATAGCTTTGACCGGAAGCATCACTGGAATAGCCGCTGCATTATCCATGGCTTCCTCCGAATATCTATCTACCAAGTCCGAGAATGGAAATGAAAACGGGAAACATCCTGTTAAGGCATCGATCTATACGGGAATAGCTTATATCTTTACGGTAGTCGCCTTGGTCGCTCCATTTATCTTTATATCAAACGTATTAATGGCTTTAGGGCTTATGCTCATCATAGCGTTGAGTATCATCGCCCTTTTCAACTATTATTATTCCATAGCGAGAAGCGAGAGTTTCCGGAAGCGTTTTACCGAGATGGCAGTACTTAGTTTTAGCGTGGCCGCATTAAGCTTCTTGATCGGATATGCGTTAAAAGAATTTACGGGCATCGATGTCTAAAAAATCATAGTTATGTTTTGAAAAATTCATAGTTATGAGTTTAGTAAATCATAACTATGAATTTTTAGAGCTATAATCAAGCCTTTTTCCGTGTCGTACGTTTCTTCGTTGCGGCTGGTTTTTCTCCCGCCTCGGCGATTATCTTCTGGCATTCCTCCAAGGTCAAGTTCTCCGGTTTCTCTATCGTCTTAGGGATTCTGTAATTCTTTTTCTTATAAGAGATATAAGGGCCGAAGCGACCATTCAAGATCTCCATTTCCGGGTCCTCATCGAACTTCTTGATAAATCGTTGCTCATCCTTTTGCTTTTTTGCCTCGATCAACTCGATAGCTTCCTCGGCTGTTATCGACAAAGGATTCAAGCCCTTCGGTATGGATACGAACTTTCCGTCATGACGGATAAACGGGCCAAAACGTCCGACAGCGGCAACCATGACCTTACCTTCATATTCACCGATCGTACGGGGTAGATCAAACAATTTCAAGGCTTCTTCCAAAGTAATCGTCTCGATAGACTGCCCTTTCATCAAGGTAGCGAACTGAGGTTTAGGAGCCTCTTTATCCTCCGGGTGCGCCTGCCCGATCTGTACGACTGGGCCATAACGACCTATCTTCACGAAAACAGGTTTGCCGCTCTTCGGATCGATACCCAATTCACGCTCACCCACTTTATGCTCCGTACGGACAGAGGCTGCCTCTTCCACGATCGGATGGAATAGTTTATAGAATTTATCGATCGCGTCCGTCCATACCATCTCGCCTTCCGCTACGGCATCGAATTCCTTCTCCACGCTCGCCGTGAAGTTATAATCCATAACGCCCGGGAAATACTCCATCAAGAAATCATTCACGACCGTACCGATATCGGTTGGCATCAACTTATTCCGGTCCGCCCCTACGATCTCCGTCTTTTGGACTTCCTTGATCGTATGCTGAGCCAAGGTTATGATATTATAAGTACGCTCCGTTCCTTCCTTATCCCCTTTCACGACATACTCTCGATTCTGAATCGTCTGGATCGTAGGCGCATAGGTAGAAGGACGACCGATTCCCAATTCCTCCAAACGGCGAACCAAACTTGCTTCCGTATAGCGGGGAGGACGTTGCGTGAAACGTTCGGTAGCGACTATATCCTTCATACTCAATACCTCGTTCAAGGTAACCGGAGGAAGAAGGCCGTTTTCCTGTTCCTTCTCATTCTCGTCATCAAAACTCTCGCGGTACACCTGAAGGAAACCGTCGAAAGTAATGACCTCACCGGTAGCCACGAACTTCTCTTTCTTGCCGCCGATGCCTACGGAGATCGTCGTACGCTCCAACTCGGCGTCCGCCATCTG
Source organism: Parabacteroides sp. AF39-10AC (assembly GCF_003635405.1). NCBI lineage: Bacteria > Pseudomonadati > Bacteroidota > Bacteroidia > Bacteroidales > Tannerellaceae > Parabacteroides > Parabacteroides sp. AF39-10AC. The sequence continues at coordinate 126,448 of NZ_QTLP01000003.1, forward strand.
GCAAGCGATCGTACGTTTGCGGATCAATTCGTATAATCTCTTTTCCTGAGCGGTCCCGCTTATCTCATCATTGCTGATATAGGTCGGACGAATCGCCTCGTGCGCTTCTTGCGCTCCCTTGCTCTTGGTATGATATTGACGGAATTTATAATATTTCTCACCGTAGGTATCCAAGATAGCTTCTTTTGCCGTCCCCAAAGCCAAATCACTTAAGTTCACGGAGTCAGTACGCATATACGTGATCAATCCGGACTCATACAGGCGTTGGGCGATCATCATGGTCTGCGAGACCGAATAACCCAACTTACGGGCGGCCTCCTGCTGCAAGGTAGATGTCGTAAAAGGAGGGGCTGGTGTCTTGCGCACCGGCTTTTTCGAGATATCATCGATCGTGAAAGAAGCGTCCTTGCAAGATTCAAGGAATGCCTCCACCTCTTCCTTATCTTTCAAACGACGGTTCAGCTCTGCCTTGAGGATTGTCGTACCATCCGGCAAGATAAAGCTGGCGATCACACGGTAAGCGGCCTCCGAGACAAACTCGTTGATCTCTCGCTCCCGCTCTACGATCAGACGTACGGCAACCGATTGCACGCGCCCCGCGGATAAAGCCGGCTTCACCTTACGCCAAAGAATGGGGGATAGCTCGAAACCCACGATACGGTCTAAGATACGACGGGCTTGCTGCGCATTCACCAAATCGATATTGATATCTCTCGGCGTCTCGATCGCATGTAATATAGCGTTCTTGGTAATCTCATGAAAAACGATACGTTTCGTATTCTCAGGTTTCAATCCTAATACCTCATATAAATGCCAAGAGATGGCCTCTCCCTCCCGGTCCTCATCGGAAGCCAACCAAACCTGCTCGGCTTTCTTCGCTTCGTTCTTCAATTCGGTCACGAGTTTCTTCTTGTCAGAGGGAATCACGTATTCCGGGGCATAATTGTGTTCGAGGTCTATACTGAAATCTTTCGTTTTCAAGTCGCGGATATGACCATAGCTAGACATAACCTTATAGTCCTTTCCGAGGAACTTCTCGATGGTTTTTGCCTTGGCGGGTGACTCCACTATTACCAAATTCTTTTGCATATCTATTTTTTGCTGGTTAGAAATCGGGTGCAAACTTACACAAATAATTAACGTACGCGGTATATCGGTCACTAAAAAAGCGTTTTTTCCTATACATTATATATATAGTCACTCGTTTCTATTTACCTTCGCGAGACAAAATCAAAAGGTTATTCAAAAATATGGAAGAGATAAAGCGACTTATTTCAGAGAATAAACTAGAAGAAGCGATCCGGCTCTTGGACGCTTACCTCACGGAGCAACCGAGATCCGACGAGGCTTGGTTTCTCCTCGGAAAAGCTCATTATAAACTAGGCAACGTACGCCTAGCCCTCAACAGCTACCTACAAGCGATAGAGATCAATCCGGAAAGCCCGGCACAAGCGGCCTACGATATGGCGATCAAGGTGCTGGACTTTTATAATAAGGATATGTACAACCATTAAGAAGACAGAGCACCCGCACCCAAATAAATTCCAGAAGTACAAGTAGCCCTACTTTATACGTTTATGAAGTTAGTTGTTATTGATATAGCGTTTATTTGTATAATGCTCATTTACAACCTATAACGTAAGCTCTTCATAATAGGCATCGTTAAAGGCTTACAATGGGCATTATAAAGTGCTTATAATGGGCAATGTTAGGTGCTAAGAATGCCCATCGTAATTTGTAGAGACGGGGCGTGCCCCGTCTCTACAAGATATACAATGAATTTATGTTTCTTTAGATTTCAATCTTCCATGGGAGTAATCGTATAGTCATGCAGACAGAAGAATTCCTCTGTCAACATAGTTGGTGGAATCTTTCCCTCTTCCAAGGAATAGCCCACTCCACTGAAACGAACATTCAGCCCTTCCTGCTGATAAGCCATCGGCATATCCTCCACATAGTAATTACCCACGAAATCGATTGGTTTGGAACAAACTATGGCCCATAGATTCACCCGATCGTCCCAACGAATACGACCAAACTCATCAACTAGATCCGTCCTTCGCCCCATGCTCATGCTTATCCTCATGCTCATCATCACCGCAAGCGGTAAAGCCTAGCATGGTAATAGTACACAGGCAAAATGATAAAAATACAGAAAATGCTTTTTTCATATAAGTAAACTTTAAGAAATTACCTTTATCCAAATGATTATCCTTTATAAGTCAGCGCCAACATCGTAATATCATCGCTCTGCGTAGCGCCGTTCACGAATGATTGGACGGATTCGGATATACCTTCGATCATAGATTTGGGGGATTGGTTCTTTACGGAGCTACAAGCCTCTACCAAACGGATATCTCCATATTGCTCATTCCGCAGGTTCATCGCCTCACTGATTCCATCCGTATAGAGGAACAAGCTGTCTCCCGCCTCCAGTTTCAAGGATTGTTCTTTATAAGCTAATCCCGGCACGACTCCCAAGGCCATCCCACCAGTCATCGGCAAAAGAGATACCTTATCGTTCTTACGAATCCAAACCGGACGATTATGCCCCCCATTGCAATAAACCACGTCGCCCGTATGGATATTCAAGATCGCATAAAAAGTAGTGACAAACATCCCATTGACACTCTCACGGCACAATAGATCATTCGATTCCTTCATGCAGACCGCCGGGGAAAGCTGCCTAAGCGCCGTAGCACGGATCACCGTACGACTGATCGCCATGAAAATAGCGGCGGGAATCCCCTTATCCGACACGTCAGCGATCGTAAAACCCAGATGATTATCGTCCACCAAGAAGAAATCATAGAAATCACCCCCCACGGCTTTCGCCGCACTCATGGTCGCATAAAGATCGAATTGCTTATATTGCGGGAACGGAGGGAACTGCTTCGGCAAAATCGATTGCTGTATCTCACGTGCCACGTTCAAGTCATATTGGATCTCCTCTAGCTGATGATGTTCCTTTTGGGCCTCCTTGATAAAAGAAATCTGCTCGACCGCCTTCTCGATCGTACGTTCCAGATCCTCCATATCGATCGGCTTGGTAGCGAAGTCGAAAGCACCATGGTTCATGGCGGTACGAATATTCTCCATATCCCCGTAAGCCGATACGATGATACATTTCAAGGCCGGGTTACGCATCTCGTTAATCTTCGTCAGCAATGTCAAGCCATCCATCTCCGGCATATTGATATCGCTCAATATGATATCAAAGTCCGGATGGTCCAACATCATCCTCAACGCCTCCAAGCCATTATGGGCAAAGGAGAACTCATACTCTCCCTTACGGATCTTCCGACGGAAATATTGGGTTAGCAACGCTTCCAGATCCTGTTCGTCGTCTACGCTTAATATCTTGATCGCCATAATTCTTCTGTTTATTTCGTTAATGGAATAAGGAATATGAAACGGGTAAACTCACCTTCTTTCGATTCCACCTCTATCTTTCCGTCATGCTTCTCCTCTATAATGGATCGAGTGATAGATAGCCCCAAGCCAGTTCCCTCTCCCACCGGTTTCGTGGTGAAAAACGCGGAGAATATCTGCTCCCGGATATCCTCCGGCATACCGATACCATTATCCTCGATACTTAATCTTAAAGAATCTCCCTCCTTCCGTAGATCCACGGATATAACCGGCTCATACCCGATCGGCGAGAGCTTGGATTTACTATAGACCGCATAGCAAGCGTTATTCATGACATTCAATACCGCACGGCTCAAATCCTGCGGGATCACTTTCAGCATCGGAAGCCCCTCCTCGTAATGCTCCCGGATCGCAATATTGAAACCTTTATAGTTCGCTCGCATCGAATGATAAGCCAGCCAAACATATTCCTTCACCAGATTCTTGATATCCGTAGGGATGTACTCGTCATCCTTCCCTCTGGAATAAAGCAAGATACCCCGGATGATACTTGTCGCCCGGTTTCCATGTTCCTCGATCTTCTTCAAGTTACCATGCAAATCGTTAACGATCTCGCTAAACTCCTCATGCAAGGCGGTCAGCTTCTCCCAAGATTCCGGAGGCAAGACATCTTTCTCTTCTTCTAAAATATCTTCCAAGTCATCCACTAACTTAGAGGACAGCTTACTGAAATTGATGACAAAGTTGAGCGGATTCTGGATCTCATGCGCGATCCCGGCACTCAACATACCTAAAGAAGATAATTTCTCTAAGTTCTTCACTTGCAAACGTAGCCGTTCTATTTCCTTACTCTGGTCTTCCATATCTATTCCTCCTCTTTAGGCGGTGTAATTGTTTTCGGTTGATATACAGGGATCGTAATTAGAAACTGGGTATATTCTCCTTTCTTACTCTCCACCTCGATGGTTCCCCGATGGTTTTGCACGATCTCACGGCATAGGTAAAGCCCTACGCCGGCCGCTTCCCCCGTTGTCTTTGTCGTGAAGAAAGGAGCGAATATCTTATCTTTTATATTCTCGTCGATACCGGACCCGTTATCCCGGATCGTTATTTCCAGCATATCCTTATTGACTTTCAATCCAAGGAATATCTCCGGACTAAAAGTCACGGTCTCCGATTTCTTCAACAGGGCATACATGGAATTTTTCAATATCCCGGCCAGAACCTTACTGAACTGCTCCACGTTTACCTCCATCATCAAAGACAGCGTCAAATTATCGAAAACAATCCGGATATTCTTCTCTTGAATATCCTGCTCATACGTTTTCTTCAATTTATCCAAGGCGATCCGGCATAATCCGTTTATGTTGGTAAGCGTAAGATTACCTCTTCGGTCTTTCAGCAATTCCTCCATCGCCTTAACGATACGGACCGTATTGAAACCATGCTCAGAGATCTTCTCCAAATTACTGGTCATCATATTCAGCAAATCTACCGAGTCGTCATACACATCCGGTTTCAGATGCTCTTTCTGACTATCCAGATTTTCCCGGAGATCCTTGGCCAACCCCGATGTCAGATTTGCGAAGTTATTGATATAATTCAGTGGGTTCAAGATACGGTCCACCAAACCTTGGGTCAATTGCCCTACGGTAGCCATCCGTTCCTTACGGACCAGCTCGTCCTGCGCCTCACCCAAGGCTTTCAAAGCCGCCGCCAATTTCTCGGATTCCTCTTGGATCGCGTCTTTCTCCGAACGGATCTCCTGCGTACGCTCCTCTACCTCTTTTACCAAATACTCTTTTTGTTTGAGTTTCCGCTTGAAAACCAACTTAGAGGTCTGGCAAAACAGAATCAAGAAAAGCAATCCGATCCATTCTTGATGACCGAACTTCACAGATACACAAATACCGACCAAGCTACCCAGCGTAACCCGCTCGCAAAGTTTAATCCGCCTTTTTAACCGATCAATCTCGGTATGTAAATCCTGTATCATGATGAACCTCCTTTCCTAACTATAAATAGGCAACGTAATCGTAACTTCCGTATATTTATCTTTCTCCGACTCGATAGCGATCGTACCCTTATGGTTCAAAACGACCTCCCGACTCAAGTAAAGACCTGTTCCTGCCGCTTCCGCGGTCGGTTTGGTGGTAAAGAACGGAGAAAAGACTTTCGTCTTTATCGTTTCTTCTATACCGACGCCATTATCACGGATAACCACTTGCAGCTTATCCGCTTGAATACGCAATACCAACGAGACAGAAGGCTGATATCCCGGCTCTCCGGCCTTTTTCAAGACCGCATATATACTATTATCCAATATCTGCGACAAGGCTTTTCCCATCTGATCGATATTCACCTCGATTGTCAACGGTACGGAAAGCCCGGAGAATGATAGATCTACTTGATTCTTCTCGATCTCCTTCGCGTAATTCTTTCGCAAGATATCCAGATTGACCTTACATAAATCATTAATATCCACGCAAGTTCGATTCGCCGAATGATCTTTCAGCAATTCTTCCATCGCTTTTACGATCCGCACCGTGTTATCACCATGCTTGGCTATCTTATCCAGATTGCTGGTCAAAAGAACCAGCAGTTCTTGCGTATCATTATAATTATCGTGTTTACCGGTCTCTTCGTCCTCATCGATATTCTGCTTGATATCTTTCGCTAATACAGCAGACAAATGAGCGAAGTTATTGATATAATTCAAGGGATTCAAGATACGGTCTACCAGACCTTTCGTTAATTGGCCGATCGATGCCAGACGTTCCTTACGAACCAACTCGTCCTGGGCATCCGCCAAGGCAGAAAGGGCACGGGATAGTTTTTCCGACTCCGCTTGCATCGCATCCCGCTGGAAACGCAATTCCATCGTTCGCTGCTCCACGAGATTAGAGACGAACTGTCTTTTTCGCAGACGGAATTGCGTATAATACTTTAACAGGAATAGAAGGACTACGGCTCCCACCAAATAATAAACCAGTTCTTCCTTCTTCTGGTAAACCGCCAAGGCGATCCACGCTGTCCCGATCACGGTCAGCGTCTCGATCACCCGCATCCTCCAGCGAAGGCTTTCCAGTTGTTTGATATTTATGTCACCCATCCTTCCTATTTCAAGTGTTAGAAATTGATATTAACGCCAATCATCGCACTAAAGCTTTGCAAAGGATATCCGTAATATACCTCATACTTCTGGCAAAGGATATTATTCAACTTAGCGTAAACACCAAAGGTATCGTTGAAGGTATAGGTACCTGTTAGGTTTAGCTCGTTGATGTTGTTCATCTTGTATTCGCCAGCTCCCGCAGACACGCTACTGTGATTTTCAGCTTCCCAGTAATTCTTTACAAAAGCATAACGTCCGGTGGCCAAATAATAATCCAAGGCAACAGATAACTTATCGATCGGACGCACGGTTACATTTGCGTTAACCTCCATTTCTGGCTTTCCATAAGCATGGCTTAGTTCAACACTCTCATCCCCTTGATTTGCCTTCCAATTATTATACACCCCTTTTAAAGAGATATCCAGCAATTGCTGATAGCTATATTTCAAGTTAGCCCCTACAAAAAGCTGCTTAGTATCGACATCCGGTATCGCTTCACTGAAATTGGAAAAAAAGTCAGGTTTAGATGTGGCCACTTGACTGAAAAGCACATCGCTACTAGTTATCTTATAACCAGCGAACACGTCGAACCAAAATCCCGGTGCCACGCCACTCCGGATACCCAAGATAGCATTCAACCAGTTACGAGAAGGAGCCAACTCTTTCATTGGATACAGATAACGGTTGATCTGTGACATATCGTACATGCTGTTGGAGTAAAGCTTTCCGTCAGCCTTTACATATAGCTCCGTTTTATCAGCAACCTCCACATCAGCGGCAATATTTGGCGAGGCCATGAACTCCGCATCATCACCTGTAGCCAACATCACATTCGCACCTAATTTGATTTTCCAATTATCACCCTCAACTTTATAATATGGTGATAACATCACCTCGGCATGATTCTTAAACTCATAAACATACGAATTAGAAGCTGCCTCCGGAAAGTTGTAGTTGAAATACTCCACCAATCCACCCAAGCCAATCCGCATATTCCCATTAAAACCTGCGTTCAAATCAAACTTCGCCTCTAAAGTATGCTCCGTCGGTCCATCTATATTCTTGTTCAACCCATATTTATGGGAGAAATTTATATAACCTAAATCCAGCAAATATCCGAACGGGGCATCTTCCTTCGACTCAAATCCTATATTAGCAGCTATCGTCTGGTTTACTTGGTTTGTTTCCCGATCCACTCTATCCAAACTACCCTCTGCCATCATAGACCAAGCATCCGCAATAGGCAGTCCATAATAATTAAACGCCGAATACCCGTACTTCGCACCGATACTAAATATCGTCTTATCAAAAACATGCTTGAAATTAATGCCTCCCAGATTGTCATTGAGTTTCGCCTTTACCTTCTCATCGTCCATCTGGATATATTTCACCTTTCCATTCGTAGAACGATGCGAATACCAAATATTCAACTTATCCTTCTCGGTACTCAAGATATGATATCCCAAATCACCGTTTATATTCAGATATGTGCCTACACCGAAGTTAAAATATCCCCGGCGCTTGTTGTAGTCCATCTGCGTCATGATATTTCCGGAAGGCAACAAACTAATCTCTTTCTGCGGATCGGCGGCGATCGTATAATTCGAGTAATCGATCGGGATCTTACGAACCTCCGGCTCTTTCACCACGGGAAGCGTATTTACCTTGCTAGCGTCCTGCACGGAAGGATCATACTCCCGTTCAAGCGTCATCTCTCGGTTCAGGTTCTTTTCTTTCGTAACATCCTCTTGCGCACTCGCAGCAGCAGCCGAACCCAGCAAAGCTACCACACACAACGCCTTTACATTATATATAGTCTTCATCGCTTTCTTTTATTTCTTTAGTTTACCCAATCTGTCTTCGATCATCGCGGCGATCTCATCATCGCCCTTGTAGTTGTTTTGCAAACTGGTCAGATATTGACGAGCTTGGAAATCATCACCTTGGCGGATATAAATATCAGCCAACAAGATAAAGCCCCGTGCCAACCAATATTGGTGAGGCGTACCGTTCTCGATGAAGTTCATCAAGACAGTCTCGGCATTCTTATCATCCTTATTATCATAATACAATTGAGCCAATAGATATTTAGCCTCCGCCCCGTGTATCGTACGGGTATCCTTGCTGATCTCCTTCAAGTCGGCCAACGCCTTGTTCTCCTGCTTCAAGCTGATATAAGCCTTCGCACGGACATAACGGGCCTCGGACATAATCTCGGGAGATAGCTTCGGTTCCTTCAGCAAATCGTTGGCGGCAAGCAAAGCCTCTTGCGGCTGACCGGTCAACTCGGCGCAACGCATCAAGCCCAATTTAGCGGCCTCCTTATTCTCCGGATTCTCCGCTACCGCCTGTAGATGCTTGAAACTTTCCATAGCGGCGGCGTAATCCTTATCCAGATACTCGATCTCAGCCTTACGAGCCCAAGACTCTTCCCTGAATTTCGTATCACCGCTCTCCAATACCAACGAGAACAGACGTTTCGCCTCCTCCAGATCTTTCTTGGCAAAAGCGATACTTGCCAAATAGAAATTAGCGTTCGAGCTAAACGCTCCCTGCGGGAAGGTTTGCAAATAATTCGTCAAGCTACGACGAGCGCCCTCATTATCGCCTCGCATAAATAACTTCTCGGCCGCCAGATAGGTCAAGGAGTCTTGCTCACTCACCTCGAAACGAACATTTCCACCTAACGAATTCGCATAGGCGGCAAACGAATTGATATCGTTCAGCTCGATATATACGGACTTCAAGTCTTGCAAGGCCACTTTCGCCTCCTCGCTACCCGGATAATTGCTAATCACGCTCTTATAAGCGTCGGCCGCTTTCTCCGGCTGATTGTCGTTGAAGTAAATCAAACCAAGCTGTACGCCGGCCTTACGAGCCAGACTGCTTTGCGGGAAATCACGCATCAATTGCTCAAAGCTTGCCGCAGCCGCTTGATTATTATCCAATAACACGTAAGAACGTCCTTTCTCAAACAAGGCATCGTCCACATATTGTGATTCCGGGAACTCACGGATCAAGCGATCCATCACGCTGATCTTTCCCTTATAATCTTTCTGCAATCCCAGCAAGAAGCCCTTCTGATACACCGAATAATCTCCGGCGGACGGTTGCAATTGCGCCGCACGGGTATAATTCTCTTCCGCCATAGCGAACTGACGGTTGTGGAATAAACAATCGCCGATACGATTATAAGCGTCCGCATAAGCCGGAGTCTGCTGATTGCTTTCCAAATTCACGTATTGACGGAAGCGGTTCAACGCCTCGCCATACTCTTTCAATTTGAAGTAGCTGTAACCTAAGTTATAATGTGCCAAGGCATACATATCCGTATTACGTTGGCGGGTATTATTCAAATAGGTACGATAATCGGAAATCGCCTTGTTATACTCACCTTGGCGATAATAAGATTCCCCACGCCAGAAATAAGCGTCGTTACGAGATTCCAGATTATAAGCGCCCAACGAAATCGCACGGCTGAAAAGATCGACCGCCTTATCCAATTCCATATTCGTGAACGCCTGCGTTCCCAACTGGAATAAGATATCTTGCTTCGCCTCCAAGATCTTCGTGCTCGGATGCTTGATCTTATCGATAGAGTTCAGAGCCGCTTGATAGTTCTTGGTAGTCAAATAAACCTCCACCAGATAATCGTTTACCTTATCGGCATATTTGGAATTCGGGAAATCATTCAAGAAATCCTCGAAGATTGTCACCGACTCGCCAAAGCCAGTGAAAGCGGTCTCGTGGATCAATAAAGCGTAATTATACATAGCCGCCTCTTTCACTTGCTTATCGAAAGAAGAAGTCGCGGCAGCCTCGAAGGCCATACGGGCGTTATTCTTATCTTTTAATTTCAGATAACTTTGCCCCAGATACAGATAAGCGTTCTGCGAAAGGGCATCGTTCTCACGTACGGTCCGCCCCAAAGCGTTCACGGCGCTACTGTAATTACCCTTATTGTAATAACATACGCCCAAGATATATAAATCGCCCCTCAACGGGCTATCCGTCGAGGATACATATTTACTCAGCATATTAATCGCCTGATCCTCATTTCCCAGATGATAGTAGGCGTTACCCATGATACGGTAAACCTCGCTATTGTTCTCGCTATCCGGATAAGAGGCTAGCAATTCCTTACCTTCGCTGATCACTTTCTCGTATTTATTCTGGATAAAATAAATTTGCGTGATATAGTACAAAGATCGCTCCTTATAATCAGGCAAGTCCTTCAAGCGGGTAAATTCCACCAAGGCATTGTTGTATTTACCGGTTGCGTAATCGATATAAGCGACATAATAGGTAGATGCTTCCCGGTACTTCGTTCCGATCTGCTCGATCCGTGCGAAATAACCACGGGCCTTCTCCATATCCCCAATTTGCAACAAGGAATAAGCCAAACGGAAACAATAAACCTCCTGTTGTTCCGGACTTAGCATATCAATGTTCGATTCGTTAAACCAAAAGATAGCTTTCTGATATTCTCCCTGTCCGAAATGGGCGGAACCGATCAAGAAGTTCACCTCGTCCGCATGACGGGAAGCCGGGTACACATCCAGATAATCTTTCAATAACTCAACGGCATTGGGACGGCCTTGCTCATAAGCGGAGTAGACCAACATATAATCGGCTTCTTGAATCAAGTCGGCATCCGTGGAATGCTGTTTATACGCCTCCAGCTTATCGATGCAACCTGAATAATTCTTCAAACTAAACAACTCCTTGCCTTCGACAAACAAACGGTTCGGCGCATCAAATTGATACGATCTCTGCCCGCTTGCCATGTGGCTGCCTACTACCAGACACAGCGGAATAAGTATTCTTTTCATCACTCATTTGCTTTTTAATACAAGCACTTACTTCAGTGCCTATTCGTTCTAATTCGCAAATATAAGTAATATGCGCCAAACAGCAGGCAAGTTCTATCAATATTTACCAAGATAGATCGGTACCGCCTTTCGGATAGAGTCTAAACCGAAGTCTTCCGGATTCACATCCTCCGGGTGAAGGATCACGATCTCGGCGGCATCATCTTCCGCATGCACGTTATTGAAATCATCTACCAAACACTCATAAAACATATCCAGCGTATGCACCTCAAAGCCGGAATACATATATAAATTAGGCAAGGAAAACAAATAACGACAATTCTGGATATGCAACCCCGTCTCCTCCCTTACTTCCCGGCGAGCGGCCTCCTCCCCCGACTCAAACATATCGACGAAGCCACCGGGCAAATCCAATGTACCCTTAGCCGGCTCTTTTCCTCGGCGAACCAGCAATAACTCCCCCTTAGCGTTCTTTATGAAACAAGCGACAGCCGACGACGGGTTGAAATAATAAACAAAACCGCACGCCATACATTTTTTCGCTTTCTCGTTATGTTCCACGAAAGCTTTTGCCCCGCAAACCGGGCAAAACTGAAATTGATACAACGGATGTCTCATACTTTATGATTTATAATTCAATTAAAAACAACAAGCCGCACCTAAATATAGATGCGGCTTGCCTTATTTCGCAAATGTCTTTTCGTTATACGCAAAACCGGATTTAGACTTCCAAACCAGCGCTTTGGTCTCTTACTTCCCAACCCAAAGCACTTGCTCCTAATACGGCAGCATCGCTCTCTTTCAATTGAGAGAATAATAATTTAGTCTTACCTGCGTAAACTTTCAACATATTTTTCTCCATTGAACGTTTAATCGGGTTCATGATCAAATCACCAGCTTTCGTAAGACCGCCAAACAAAATGATAGCCTCCGGGCTAGAGAATGCTACGAAATCAGCGAAAGCCTCTCCCAACATAGAGCCGGTAGCCTCGAAAATCTCAAGAGCGATCTTATCATTCTTCATAGCTGCGTCGTATACGTCTTTTGAAGTGATTTCATCCGGATCCAAGTCGCGAAGAACACTCTCGTCCTTACGGATTTCCAGATATTCACGAGCCGTACGAGCCACACCGGTAGCTGAAGCATAAGCCTCCAGACATCCTTGGCGACCGCAACCGCACTGACGACCATTGTTACGACGCATGATAACGTGGCCCAACTCGCCGGCAAAACCGTCATGTCCGTATACCAAGTTACCACCGATTACGATACCGCTACCCACGCCAGTACCCAAAGTGATCACGATAAAATCTTTCATACCGCGAGCGGCTCCATAAGTCATCTCACCGATAGCGGCAGCGTTGGCGTCGTTTGTTAAAGCAACAGGAATACCATCGATCTGTTCGCTGATCAATTGAGCCAAAGGAATCTTACCTTTCCAAGGCAAGTTCGGAGCGAATTCGATACATCCGTTGAAAAAGTTTCCGTTCGGAGCACCTACACCCACACCTTTAATCTTATCCGGACCACCAGCCTGATCAATAACAGACTTCAGACCTTTAGCAAGTTCCGCTACATAGTCATTAACGTCTGCATATTTACCAGTCTTAATTGATCCACTATACAAGATTGTTCCTCTTGCGTCAACTACACCAAAAACAGTGTTGGTACCACCTATATCGATACCTACTACATAAGGCTTCTCCATGATTTTATATTTAGGATTAATAATGATTTTCCTCTTTCTGGGTAGCAAATATAAGAGGTTTAACACAAGTTGCAATACGATTTGAAGAAAATTTTACAGATTCCTGTCATTTTATCTTCTTTTTTCGAAAACTTATGTTAAGCAACATTGTTATATAATAATGGAGAATTATCGCAACGGTAATATCTCGATCCAATAGTCATCCGGATCATTAATAAAATACAATCCCATCTTGGTATTCTCGAAGCAAACCGCTCCCATTTCCTTGTGGTATTTACGTACCTCCTCATAATCGCCGGCTACCCGGAAACAAAGATGGCTCTCATTGTCGCCTAGCTCATAAGGTTCTTTCCGGTCACGCAGCCAAGTCAGCTCCATCAAGAAACCGGTTTGCTCATCCGTTAAATAAACCAATATAAAAGAACCGTCTTCTGCGACCTTTCGATGATGCTCTTTCAATCCCAACGCTTTGTTATAAAAAGCGATACTTTTCTCCAAATCCAATACGTTAATATTGAAATGGTCAAATCTGCCTTTAACTTCCATACCTAAATAAATTTATATGTTTTCTAAAACCTATACATTAATAATATATTATATATCGGTACCCTCACCCGGTACAGAAAGGACAACATACCGGCAACCTTTCGATTCGGCATACGGGGCAAAAGCCATGACCTCCGCCGGACGTTCCCAGAAATGCATCGGCACAAAGATACCGGTCTTTATCCGGTCGATGAATTGTTGGGCACCTCGCATAAAATCGGTCCCTAAGCGGGGATCTACCGGAAACATGACAACATCCATCGCCTGCGTATATTTCGCTATTATATCCAGTTCTTTCAGGTAATTCCCTTCCGCCTCCGCAACTTCCTGTGGAGTAGACTCATCTTTCCAATGCCAATTATTCAAGTCTCCGGCATGAAAAATCAGTTTACCTTGCGCCTCGATCAAAAAAGAGATACCGACATCGGTCGATCCGAACGCCCTAATCGTTAAATGCTCATCTTGGTACACATCTCCCTTCTTCATATAAAAAGCGTCCTCGGCTTTTGCCCGGCGGCGTTTCAAGATATCCTTGGAGAAAATATATTTGATATCGTCTTTCTCCTCTTTCCATTTCAACACGTCCGGATTAAAATGATCCGGATGGAAATGTGATGCCAAGACGTACAACGTCCCCGGACGTTTTAATAGCTCCCCACGCACAAACCCCTTCGCCGGGCCCGGATTCGTATCTTTGAAATAATCGATCAAGATGGAGAAGCCTTCCGCCTCTACAACAAACCCGCTATGATAAATATACACCAGTCTCATCCTATTCTCTTTATTTGTTTATTAAAAAACACCGAAACCCTCCGGGTTGTTGACTTCATGCCGCAAATATACAAAACGGTCAGACATATCACATGCCTGACCGATACAGATTATTAACCTACGATTTATTTCCAATTCTCATTCTGGACTAAAACGCCTTCCATGGTCACGATTTGATCATTCGGGATCGGAAGAGTTACCCATTTAGCGTTATAAACGCAGTTGGCAAACTTTCCGAGATGCCTCTTCTCGTAAGTGATATAATTACTTATCTCATCGTACGCTATTCCCCAACGAGCTAAGTCGTACCAGCGATGACCTTCCATCGCCAACTCTAATTTACGCTCGAAACGTAAAGCGGCTAAAGCACCATCCTTGCTGTTGAATTGCGAATCCGGATACAAACCTACACGATAATTAGCCGCAGCGTTCGAATCCAACTTCCCATTCACTTTATCATCCAAGACATAAGATGTAGAAGTGGGCAACATCGTGGCAGCATCAACGCCCTTCACATACGAGTTTGCCGCACGGGCACGTACCTCATTTATATACTTCCCGGCCTCCTTATAATTTCCGTCGTGAATCAAGACTTCGGCATACCAAAGTAAAACATCCGCATAACGGATCAAATGGTAATTCTTGGCTGTAGAACTCGTCTCCGTAGATACGCTCGTACCGCCTTTATCCGCTTTTTTCGGTTGCCGCTTCTTATTCATATAAGGACCACCATTCGCGATATCACGTACCCACCCATCCAAGATAGAAGGAACCGTCCAGTCCCAATAAGGGACATCAAAACGACCGGTACTGATATCCAGACGAGGATCGGTAAAAACCTCTAAATCCGTATGTGGAATATTATCTGTCAAGGTAGTCAACGCCGGTTTATCTTGATATGATTTATCCAGATACGGCAAACCACTCTCGTCTACGATATGTGAGTTTACCAACTCATAGGAAGGTTGATAGAAACCCCATCCGGATGTACCCATACCTCCCGGAGGAGCCGTATGCCATGAACCTTCGATAGAGTTCGTGATTACCTGAGAACCAGAGATAGTCCGCTGTATATC
Organism: Parabacteroides sp. AF39-10AC; assembly: GCF_003635405.1. NCBI lineage: Bacteria > Pseudomonadati > Bacteroidota > Bacteroidia > Bacteroidales > Tannerellaceae > Parabacteroides > Parabacteroides sp. AF39-10AC. The sequence continues at coordinate 141,868 of NZ_QTLP01000003.1, forward strand.
GAACACGGACTCACCGCTCCAATCGGCACTACCTGCCGTAAACAAATCCTCATAAGTATCCGCTAGTTTGAATTTCGTGCCATTATTATCCTGCCCATTCGCGATAATAGCCTCCAATAAAGCCTTGGCATCCGCCCAATGATCGGAAGTACCATTCGTACCGTTATAGGGTGAAGACTGATACAGCCTCAATTTTGCCAAGAAAGCGGCGGCGGCCCATTTATTGACACGCCCTTTATCGCTCGCCCAAATATCCGGCAAGTTATCATAAGCGAACTGTAAATCCTCAGCCACCTTATCCCATATGTAAATATAATTGCCAGACTCATCCACATTGGAAACTTTTGGGTTTACATCGCTAGCGAACTCCTCGCTTCCCACGTAAGGAATAGCGGCACCAAATAATTTCATTCCCTCAAAATGCCAGAATCCGCGGAAGAATCGGGCTTGGGCGATCGCTTCGGTATAAAAATCCTTTGATACGCCTTTTACGGAGGAAAGCTCGTCCTTGATTTTATCGATCATATTAATCACGTTGTTCGCACGATAGACACCTTCATAAACCACTTTCCATTTGGTATTCAAATATCCGTTGTCCGTAGTGATCGCATACGTTTCCAAGTTCGTAAAGTCAGACTGGTCCGTAAACGTAGACCCTTTATTCGCGCTTCCACCCAGTACATCGCCATAGGCATAATTTGTCAAAGGAGCCGCAAAATACTCCTGTGTAAGCATCGATGAATACATTCCTGTAATCGCATAATTTACGCCTTCCTGATTCAGTAACTCTTCTTCACTGACCGCACCCACCGGCTTCACATCCAAGAAGTCAGAGCAAGAGGTCATCGCTCCTAATGAAGACGCCACTAACATTGAATATATAAATAGTCTTTTCATACTGTTTTTTTTAATCGTTATCAATATCCTTATCGAAAATCCTTTTAGAAAGAAATATTCACGCCTAAAATGAACTGGCGTGGCATACCATAAGAACCGTAGTCGATACCTTTCATCATATCGTTACTGCTATCTTCATTATTGCTACGAACCTCCGGATCCAAACCTGAATAGCCTGTTAATGTAAACACATTGGAAACCTGACCGTAAACACGAATCTTCTCAAATTTGATCTTATTCAAGATACTCTTTGGCAACGTATAACCGAGCGTCAATGTCTGCATACGCAAGTATGAACCGTCTTCTATATAAGTAGAATTGGATTCATTAGCCGCCTCCGTACCTTCATTAGATGTACCAGCCCATAATGGATAGATACCATCCGGGTTTGTAACGGGATCCCAAGAGTTTTCCAAGCGATCTTTAGAGAAGTTACTTTGTAATGCCCCGAAATGCGTATAATACTGATAATGTTTATACAAGTCGTTACCTACAGAGAAATAAAGGAATGTACTCAAATCAAAACCTTTCCAACCAACACTAAGGTTCACACCTCCCGTGAAGTCCGGATGCGGATTACCGATAATCGTACGGTCTTCCGCCCCAATCTTTCCATCTCCGTTCACGTCACGAATCTTATAACGACCTACCCATGATTGAGGATTCAAGCTGGCCTCGTCCGCCACGGCATACGGTAAAATCGTTTTTCCATCCGCGGTCTTATAGTTCAGCACATCTTGTTCACTCGTATAGATTCCGTCCACTTGATAACCGTAGAACATCGCTACCGGTTGACCAACCGTGGTGATGTTTACCTTACTCAAACGCGTATTCGTAAATAGATCCGAGGAACCTAATTGGGTAACCTTATTCTTATAGGTTGAGATATTGGCGTTTACCGAGTAACTAAAATCACCGACTTTATCTCTCCAGCCCACACTGAAATCAAGACCTTTATTCTGCATATCGCCAATATTGATCTTTGGCTTAGTAGCGTTACCGGCCAAAGCGGACCAGTTAGCGTTCACCAACAAATCTGAAGTCTTCTTAATATAATAATCGATACTTCCGGTCAAACGATTATTCAACGCCGTTACGTCTAAACCGACGTTAAACATCTTGGTTGTTTCCCACTTAGCATTCACATCACCCAGATTTGAGATCGCATAGCCCGGAGACGCCCCTGAATCCGCACCTGTGATTCCATATAAATAATCATTTCCGGTCGCATATTGAAACGCATAATTATAGGCTCCGATATTAGAGTTACCGGTCGTTCCATAACCCGCACGCACCTTTAAATCATCCAACCACGTACGTGTCTTTTCCATAAAGACCTCATCCGACATACGCCAGCCTAAAGAAAGAGAAGGGAATGTACCCCAGCGGTTATCCTCGCCAAACCGGGAAGAAGCATCCCGGCGAACCGTTACAGTTGCCAAGTATTTACCTTTATAGGAATAATCGCCACGGAAAAACAAGCCGAACATCGTACTTTTATCAAACATTTTTCCTTCATTCTTCATATTGTCGGAAGAACCATTGTTTAATATCCATGTATTGGGATTATTCTCGAAGATATAATCATAGCGAATGGCTTTCATACTTCGTCCCACACCAAATTTCATAGCTTCCGTACCGATCATAAATGTCACGTCATGATCTTCATTGAATTTCGTCTTATAAGTCGCCGTATTGGTCCACTGATAATCCAACCTCCAATTCGCGTTTTCCTCCAGATAATTTTGAGATTGCCCCTCTTTATTGGTAGCGATCGTCTTCTCACTCAACGCTTGGCTCCACATACCCATCAAACGAACACTGAACTGCGTACGAAGACTCAGGCCTTTGATCGGTTTCAACTCGGCGAAAGCCGCACTTTGCAATCGCATGAAACGAGTCCAATCATCCTGTTGATTCATGGCTGTCTGATAAGCCGTATTCGCACGTCCACCTTCCGAGGCCTGTGATCCCGCATAATCGCCACCTACATTATAAACAGGTACCCATGGCTGGATCGTATATGTTTGGGCGAATACGCTCGCATCCCCTTGACGACCCCGCTCACCGCCCATCTCCATTACGGCGATATTGGAATTCTGGCCTATCGTGAAATATTTATTCGCGTTATAAGTAGAGTTGGCACGCAGTGAATAACGTTTAAAGAAAGAAGAGATAATCGTTCCTTCCCGATTAGTATAGCCTAAAGAAGCCGAGTAAGTTCCTTTCTCTCCACCTCCTAATAAAGAGATCTGATGATCCTGTACTTTACCCGTACGAGTCACCATATCATACCAATTCGTTCCTTTCTGGGCCTCCGCTTCCGAATATCCATCTTCCAACATCTGGTAATAAGCGGAGCGTGACCACGAATTACTACCATCCGGTTTATAGGAAGCCACCCACGCATCGATACTACCAAACTGCGAGATTACTTGATCTTTTGATAAACCGGCCGGTTTAATCGCATAAGGCATCGTCAATTCATCTTTATCGTTCAACGATCCGAATTGAGGATGAGCGGTGGGTGTTTGTCCGCGATAATCCCGCACGTTTCTCATACCTTGTGCTTGCCATTCCATCGCCTCCCATCCATTCAACAAATCATAACCACTATTCGCCATCTTCGCCACACCAAAGTAACCATCATAAGATACTCGTACCCGGCCGCTTTTAGTTCCTTGCTTTGTCGTGATAATGATTACACCATTCGCTCCTTGCGCACCGTAGATCGCAGTAGCGGAAGCATCTTTCAAGACTTGCAAAGACTCGATATCATTCGGATTGACCGCATCGATATCCACATTCGAGACACCGTCCACAACAATCAATGGGTCCGAACCATTCAACGAGCCGACACCACGGATACGGATAGTCGTCTCACCACTAGGTCCACCCGAGTTCGAGATATACACACCGGAAGCCTTTCCTTGCAAGGCTTCTGAGAATGTCGCTACCGGAGTCTCCTTCAACTCTTCCGTAGATACGACAGCGACAGATCCCGTAATATCTTTCTTCGCTTGGGTACCATAACCTACAACAACGACCTCATCCAAGGCTTGTGTGTCTTCCGCTAATTTTACTTTGATATTGTTCTGGCTATTCTTCAGAGAGATCTCTTGAGTTACATAGCCAATGTAAGATACCACCAATATGGTATTATCCGGCACACCATCAAGTATGACCCGTCCGTCCATATCGGAAATATTTCCGATAGTTGTCCCTTTAATAAGGACATTCGCTCCAACAATTGGTCCAGCTTTGTCTGAAATAGTGCAAGTGACTCTACGTCCATCTTGTTGCAGGGCATTGCCCCTTACGTCTGGTACTAAATCGCCTACTTCTGTGGCCATAACTGGACTTGTGCCACATAGAAACAAAGAGGCTCCTAGAAACACCTGTTTCCATAATACTACATTTCTCATACAACATTAGATTTTAAGGTATAAATCAATAAAAAACACAATCTAACAGCAAAATGATCTTTCTATATACAATAACATTCTAGATTTCAGCAAATTCTTGAATACTTATGGTCTAAATGTTTTTTCATAAAACGACTAATCGAAACGATCGTTTCTATTAGTCGTTTGTAAAGGTCTGTTTTTTTTTCGACACGTGCAACTTTTTGTTGATTTTTTTTATTTTATCTTATTGCTAATGGGAGAGATAACCCTTCATCGATCTAAAAAAAGATTTTCTTTTTCAAATCATCATTTCCTCTTTTCAAAAACGCAAGATTTAAACGATCGTTTAGACTAGTCGTTTTTTTAGTATTATGAAAGATAGCAAGAAGCGGCTTTTATCATTAAAGACATGATAATGAAGAAGCTACACAAATGAAGTTGAGAAGAAGAGAATGATGTTTGCCTATTTTGAGATGTAAACAGATGTAACATACCCTAGAGGTATGGCAGAGTAGTGAATTCATTTTGTTAAAAGTCTGTGTTTTTTATTTTATTATACCTTAAATTCTAAATTTGTATGAGAAATGTTGTATCATGGAAGCCATTAGTCTTAGGAGCTTCTTTTCTTCTGTACGGAGCCGGAACTGCTTTTGCTACAGAAACAGATTATTTGTATCCAACATCCAGTACAGGACTTATGAGCGTACAGCAAGATGGACGACAAGTTAACTGTACCATCGTAGACAAATCTGGCCCTATCCTCGGAGCTAATGTAGTCGTAAAAGGGACTACTATCGGAAACATCTCGGACATGGACGGTCGTGCTATAATCGACAATGTGCCCGCAAACGCAGTCTTAGTAGTATCTTACATCGGATACGTAACTCAAGAAGTGCATCTTAAAGATAACCAGACCTCTATCAAAATTACATTAGTAGAAGACTCCCAAGCCTTGGACGAGGTTGTCGTAACGGGTTATAGTACCCAAGCGAAGAAAGACATTACCGGATCCGTGGCCGTAGTCTCTACAGATGACTTAAAAGAGACTCCAGTATCCAACTTCGCCGAGGCCTTGCAAGGCAAGGCAGCCGGTGTATTCGTACAGGCTGGTGGCGGTCCGTTGGGTGAGACTACGATCCGTATCCGTGGTGTAGGCTCCGTGAATGGTTCCGACCCGTTAGTGATCGTGGATGGTGTATCCGGTGTAGATATCGATGCCGTGAACCCGAACGATATCGAGTCCATGCAGATCTTGAAGGATGCCGCCGCCGCCGCCATCTATGGAGCGAAAGGAGCGAATGGCGTTATCATCATCACCACCAAACAAGGAAAGAAAGATGACCGTGTAAAGGTTTCTTACAACGGTTATTTCGGTGTGGCCAAGATGGCTAATAACGGTTATGATCTATTGGACGCATGGGAAGCGATGGAATTCCAAGAAGAAGGTCAGCGTAACCTGTTGAAATATCGCGGTTTGACCACGACTCACGCACAGTTCGGCTCAATCGGAGCAGATGGTTCAGGCCATTTAACAATGCCTTACGCACTGAAACCTGCTGGTTATAGTAAGGATCAAGTCATTCAAGAGTTTGGTTCAATCGACGCATGGATAAAATCCTATAAGGATGACGGAACAAACACATGGTCTCGTTCCGCTTACTACCAAATGCTGGAGGATGGTTATTCAGAAGAAGAAGCTCGTAAAGGTACAAACTGGTACGACGAGGTAGTACAGACCGGTAAGGTGCAGAACCACGAGATCTCAGTAACAGGTGGTGGCGAGAAGGCTACCTACTCGGTAGGTTTAGGCTACATGAACCGTGAGGGTACAATCAAGGAGTCTTGGTTCCGCCGTTATTCTTTGCGTGCAAATACCAACTTCTTCGTAAACAAGTGGTTCAACATCGGACAAAATACGAATCTCGCCGTAATAGAGAACTCCGGTGAGCGGGGGCGCCAAGGTGACGACAACACATTCGGTAAGACTTTCTCCATCCAGCCGTGGGTACCTATTTATACGGTAGGTGGAGACTATGCGGGATCCGTGAACAATGAGGGTGGACGTGCGGAAAGTGCCGTGATGTCTGTTAACCACGGTAAGGATAACCGCCGTCGTTTCTTGCGTGCGCAATCCGCTATCTATGCGGAGATCAAACCATTGGAAAGCATTGGTGAGGACTTGACGATCCGTACGCAGTTCAGTGCCCGCTTAAGTGGCGCTTGGGACTTTTGGATGAACAAGCGTACTATCATGACCAACAAGGAGGGACGTAACAACAACGAGTTCTACGAGAACGCCAGTTATTGGTTAGGCTACCAATGGACGAATACGGCCACTTATAAAAAGACAATCAACGAAGACCACTCAATCGGCGTAGTATTAGGAACAGAAGCTATCCGCGAGGGCTTAGGCCGCGTGATACAGGCCGGCCGTATTGATTACCAGTTCGAGGATGACCCGAACACATGGCAAATCGACAACGGTTCTGCCGCCAACTTACGTAACAGTGGTTACATGCACTCACCCAGCACCATGTTTGGTATCTTCGGACGTGCTGATTACGCTTACCAAGGCAAATACTTGGCTACCGTGACCGTTCGTCGAGACGCATCCTCTCGATTCTCCGAGAAAAACCGTTGGGGTACATTCCCTTCCATATCTTTGGGATGGCGTATGTCAGACGAGAATTTCATGGAAAAGACTCGTACATGGTTAGACGACTTCAAGTTGCGCGCCGGTTACGGTACGACAGGTAACTCTAATATCGGAGCATACAACTGGGCATTCCGCTACGGTACAGGTAACACGTGGCTCTATAGCATCACCGGTAGTGATACGGACGTAATGACAGGATACGGTGTTACGGCCTTAGGTGATATCGATGCGAAGTGGGAAACCTCTAAGATGTTGAACGTAGGTTTCGATGCGACAGTCTTCGACCAACGCTTAGGCATCAACTTCGACTGGTACCTAAAGAAGACCTCCGATATGTTGATCGATGCGAACTGGTCTGCTTTGGCTGGTAACGCAGACAAGCCTAAAGTAAATATCGGCGACATGGAAAATAAGGGTGTTGACTTGAATTTGACATGGCGCGACAAGGTCGGCGAGGTAGATTACTCGATTGGCGTGAACCTTTCTCACTATAAGAACAAATTGACAGAGATCGGTACGGAAGCCGGTATCTTCGAAGGTACTCGTATCTCCAACATGAATGTCATGATGAAGGGGTATGCGGTTGGTATGTTCCACGGTTATCAGGTGGATGGTATCTACAAGAGCGAGGATGAGGTTCGCAACTATAAGAATGATGCTGGAGGCGCAGTATTACCATACGGTACGGCAGACGCCGCTTCGTTAAATCCGTCTCAATACGTAGGTCAATTCAAGGTGAAAGATGTGAACAACGATGGTAAGATCGACGCAAGTGACCGTACATTCATCGGTAACCCGCATCCGGACTTGACTGGTGGTGTTAACCTAAGCGTAGGCTGGAAAGGTTTCGACTTGAGCACTTACTTGTACTTCTCCGTAGGTAATGACATCTTTGCCATGTATAAATACTATACACACTACGGTTCTTTGCAATCTGCTTATTCAAAAGATCGTCGCGACAACTCTTGGAGCCCGGAGAATCCAAACGGAATCTACCCGATGTGGGCAACCGCTACAGGAGAAAGTACGATTGCGGCCAACGAATCTAATTCCAGCTACATAGAGGATGGTTCCTTCTTGCGTATGCAAACATTAACGTTGGGTTATACCTTGCCGAAAGCATGGATGAACAAGATCAAATTCGACAAGATCCGTATCTATGGTCAGATCTCTAACGTATTCACATTGACCGGTTATTCCGGATTGGATCCTCAGGTTCGTACGGATGATGGTTCCGGTAATTCTAAAGACCGTAACATGGGTACAGACTATGGTTCATACGGTATGCCACGTCAATTTATCCTTGGAGTTAATGTTACGTTCTAAAACTAGGAATGAAAATCTGATTATATTAACAATTAAGTAGAACAATAATGAAAAAAATATTTATATATTCCGCAATGGCGGCAGTTCTAGCCTTAGGAAATACGTCTTGTTCGGATTTTCTAGAGGTCAAACCCGCTGGTTCAGTAAGTGAGCAAGATTTCGTGTCAGCGAAAGGGGTAGAGCAATTGGTGACAGGTATGTATGCAAAAATGCACGACAACTCCTATTTCGAGGCAACATTGAGTAACTATGTATATGGCGACGTGATGGGCGGTAGTGCCAATAAGGGCTCCACGTATCAAGACCAACCGGACTTCACAAGTTTGGAGACCTATACGTTTACCACAGACAACGGTTACCTAAACGTGAAATGGAAAAAATGCTATAACGGTGTTTTCGTGGCAAACAACGTGATCAAGTTGGCAGACATGGCCAAAGAAGAAATGTCAACGGTCAATGGAGAGGCGAAAGACAACTATACGGAAACGATCGCACAGGCACGCTTCTTCCGTGCTTTCTGGCATTTCGAGGTTGTAAAATTATTTGGAGCCGCTGTTCCTTACGTGGACGATCTGGCTATGCAAGAGAACGTAAACCCGCAGGTTTCTAATGTAGACGAGAGTGGTAACTACATTTATATTTGGGATAAGATCATCGATGACTTACAATTTGCGTACGACAATCTTCCAGATCGCTGGACTACCGACAAGGGGCGTATAAACAAATGGGCCGCAGGTGCCTTATTGGCAAAAGTAAAAATGTATCAATCTTCTCCATACGATGGAAAGAACGGCTCACAAAACCGTTGGACTGAGGTCAAGAGCCTTTTGGAGGAAGTCATGGCGAACGGTAAAGACAATAACGGCACAAAATACAAATTGGCTGACACATATGAGGAGCTTCACATCGCAGGTGAAGCCGATTGGACTGGCGAGTCTGTATTTGATATCCAAATGGCAATCACTGGTACTGTGGAAGAAACTTCCAGTATCAACGGACCATGGCACATCGGTTTTAACGGTGCGTTAGGTACAGGAGGTTGGGGATTCTATCAGCCCTCCAACGATTTGGTAAACTCACATATCGTTGACGCAAACGGTCTGCCGATGATGGATGGTCAGTATAAAAACAGCCCTGCGCTTACGACGCTAGACGCAAACAACATTCCTCATACGGATCTAACGGTTTACACCGACCCGCGTCTGGATGTTTCAACCGGACGTTTCAATACTCCGTTCTGGGATTGGACAGTTCCTTCATCTTTGGATGGTTGGGTACGCGATTATAGTAATGGTGGCTTGTACCTGAACAAGAAGAACATCCCGCGTAAGGCAGACAAGGGTAGCTTGTCTATCGTAACAGTAACGAACTCTTCTGCGAAGAACTTCCACCTGATCCGTTATGCAGACGTATTACTATGGTACGCCGAGGCATTGATTGAAACAGGCAACCATAAGGAGGCCGGTAAATATATCAATCAAGTCCGTGCCCGTGCCGCCAACGGATATGTAAAGGCTGCCGATCCGAATAATGGTATGGCAGAGACTACATCCTCATATGTATTAGAGGACAAGGTAAACGGAAAGACTCTATCGAATGCCGCGGCTAACTACCGTATCGGCTTATATCCCGATTCTCAATTCGCTTCCAAAGCATCTGCGACGCAAGCGTTACGTTGGGAACGTAAGATTGAGATGGCTCTTGAAGGTCACCGCTGGTATGATTTGGCTCGCTGGGGTATCATCGCCGATGAGTTGAACAGCTACGCTTCTTATGAAAAGAAATTCTTATTGAAATATGCGAATAGCGTTTACAACGCAAAATGGTGCGTATTGCCTATTCCATTGAATGAGATTCAAAAGATGGACGGCCTCTTGGTTCAAAATGAAAATTGGAAATAAACAAGTGGGTTAACATTAATATCGGGTAACCAGGCATGTGATATGTGTGGTTACCCCCTCACAAAAGCGAAAAGCGAATGCTTATTCGCTTTTTTCATTTTAAATACATATCTTTGTTTGACTTTAAATCATAATGAAACGTATACTCTAGCCATGAGATATAAACAAATACTCTTCGGTTTGATACTGTTTGCCATATTAGGGGTTTTCTTGCAAATAACCAGCAAGTTTCATTTCTTTTATATCGAGCAGCTTCAACTATTCCAATTTTCCGGAGACTATCTTGCGGATAAAATCAGTTATCCGGGAGGTTTATCTTCGGTCATCGGGGAATTTTTGACACAATTTTTTATCACCCCTTATCTCGGTCCCTTTATCTTTGCCGCATTGCTCACTGGCATAGGGCTTACCATGAGGGCTGTCGTAAGACAAATCACCCCGGAAAAAGAGTTGTATCTGATTTACTTACTCCCCGTCTTATCCTTATTATTGGCTCAATACGATTTCAATTACTTACTACAAGGAACAGTGGCCTTTTTAATTTGCCTACTTTGTTTGAATGGGTGGATACGGATCAATAACTTTCGATTCCGATTATTTACGGCCCTACTTATCACACCTCTACTTTTCTGGATAGGAGGGCCTATAGCCGGATTATTCACGGTCTGCGCATTCATCAAGGAATTATTCGGCCAATTCAAACAAGGAGTTGTCTTCTTGGTGATCCCCATCGAGTTTACACTCATAGCGACCAGTTGCGTATGGGCGACAGTCATTACCGATTATCATTTCGCGTTCCTACCGGATGCCTATTATCATCCGATCTTACAAGCTCCGAATGTCATATATTTTTCCTGGGTCAGTTTGCCGCTTTCGCTGATCTTCGCATTTACATGGCCTAAAGGCACTTCGAAAAAGAGAGATTGGATAGAGATCTCCGTACAACTTATCATAATTCTCGCACTTTGCAGGTTCGGGATACCAAGATATAATGATCAAAAATCTTATCAACTAAAGGAACTAGATTATTATGCCCGAAACGGACAATGGGATCAAATCATCCGGAACTGCCAAGGTCCGATCAAGAATTACTTATACTTGACTTACCTAAACAACGCCCTTGCTGAGAAAGGCGAGTTAGGAAACCGGATGTTTGCGTTCGATCAACACGGGCCTCAAGGATTATTAGCCTCTTGGAATAAGACTTCTTCCGTATCGACCTTACTTAGCGACGCCTATTTTACGCTTGGAGAAATCGCCTTATCGCAAGAGATGGCATTTGAAGGATATGTCACCGTGATTGGGGCCGGTAATCCCCGGAACCTACAACGTCTAGTCCAAACCAACTTGATTTACGGTACATATCCAATCGCAGAGAAGTACATCGATATATTAGAGAAGACTTACGCTTATCACGACTGGGCAAAACGACATAGGGAATTTCTATATAATGATAAAGCCATAGAAGAAGATCCGGTACTGGGGATTAAACGAAAAGGACTTCCCCTTCGTAACAACCTTTCCGGTGTAAACGGGTTAGAACATGATTTATTGATCCGGGCAGAACAAAACCCGGAGAATCAGATTCCCATCCAATTTGTCGGAGCCATCTATCTTTTATCCAAGGATATGAAATCTTTCCAGACATTCATTGAGAAATATTACGGTACATCTACACTTCCTTCCCTTCCGACGAGTTTCCAAGAAGCGGTTATTTTACTAGCCGAGAAAGACTCGGATTATTGGAGACGGTTCAACGTGTCCGAAAATGTCATCCGGAAATTCACAGGTTACAGGAATCTTGTATTGCAGAACCGGAATAACCCACAGCTACCCCAATTGATAAAAAACTCTTTTGGAGACACCTATTGGTCTTATTACCTTCTTAAATGATTCATTGCCATGAAAAAGCACTATCTATATATTATATGTGTATGTTTTATCGTACTGGGGATATTTTCATGTTCAGACACGGTTCCGGTAAGCAAGGAAACCTCTGAGAAACCGATATTATACCCAGATTACGCAGATGTAACGATACCGAATAATATCGCTCCCCTGAATTTTAAAATACAGAATGCACATACGGAAGCGTTCGCTGTTTTCTGTTTTGAGGAAGTGAAGTTGCAGGTGAAAGAAAAAAAGGGGCAATTCCATATTCCTGCCGCCAACTGGAAAAAGCTACTTAGGAAAGCGACAGGCAAAACGATACAAGTAAAACTTTATGCTAAGGATAAGGAATGGCTGAGCTATCCGGAATTCTCGTTGTTTATCGCACAGGAACCTATGGATTCCTATCTAGCCTACCGTCTGATAGAGCCCGGATATGAACTTTGGAACCAGATGGGTATTTACCAACGGAGCCTGGAAACCTACGAACAAAGTCCCATTATGGAAAATAAACACAGTGGACAAAATTGCATGAATTGCCATTCATTTTGTATGCAAAACCCCAACAAGATGTTATTCCACATGAGAGATAAATACGCCGGGACTTATTTGATAGACGGAGATAAAATAGAAAAATTAAATACGAAAACGGAGCAAACAATTTCCCCCTTGGTTTATCCCTCTTGGCATCCCTCCGGGAAATACGTGGCATTCTCGGTAAACCAAACGAGCCAGAGCTTTCATTCCAATGACAAAAACAGGGTCGAGGTTTTCGATAGCCAATCGGATGTAGTGGTGTACGATACCGAGAAACATGAGATCATCAGTACTCCCGCTATTCGTACGAAAGAGGCTTTTGAGACATTCCCTACCTTTTCCCCCGACGGAAGAACGCTTTATTTCTGTACCGCCGAGGCACGTTCGATGCCCCACGAGTATTCGGAGGTAAAGTATAATCTTTGCTCCATAGCGTTTGATCCGGTAACAAGGAGTTTCGGATCAAAGATAGACACATTATATAATGTACGAGAGAATGGAAAAAGTGTCTCTTTTCCCCGTGTCTCTCCCGACGGGAAATTCTTGTTATTCACCTTATCGGGCTACGGGAACTTCTCTATCTGGCATAAAGACGCTGATTTATATCTTCTGGATATCGAGAGTGGTTTTTTCCATCCCTTACGAAACGCGAACAGCACAGACACGGAGAGTTATCATTCGTGGAGTAGCAACAACCGATGGATCGTTTTCAGCAGCCGACGAATCGACGGATTATATACCCGACCTTATTTCGCCTATATCGACGAGAGCGGAAATGCCTCCAAACCGTTCCTATTACCACAGGAAGATACGGATTTCTACCACCGGTTCATGAAATCATATAACATACCTGAATTTATCACAGGAAAAGTATCATCTAACATACGGAAAATCAGCAAACTTGCCAAAGAAAGCAAGGGGGTTGACGTTACTTATCATAAATAGATCGAATCTGGGAAACATACATAAAGTAAAAAGAACATGAATAATTCAAGCAAAAAGATCATACCTATTCTTCTGCTCTTATTGTGCACCTGCCTTCTGGGGTTACATTTACAAGCCACTCAAGAAGCAACCTTCTTCTACCGGGAACAACAGCAGATCTTCCTATTCAATAGTGAATATGTATTGAATATACTTAAGACAATTGGAGGATTGGCTACGATTTGTTCCCAATTTATTATACAGTTCTTCAAGGTGCCGCTGATCGGATCGCTGGTGACTGCATTGATCGGTGGAATCTCCGGTTGGTTATTCTGGCTGACCTTACGAAAGATACATCCAGCATTGTATCTTCTGCCCTTGGCCTTTCTCCCCATCTTATTCCAATATCTTTACCTAATGAAAGATAGCTATCATTATGAAGGGCTGATAGCCATGTTATTTTGGTCATTGGCTCTTAGCCTGTACAGTTACGGGGCACGAAAATTTAATTGGACCTACCGCACCTTAATCGGTTGCTTGCTGGCGACCGGATTGTTTTACACGATGGGATCTGTAGCTATATTATTCGCCCTTAGCAGCTTACTATTTGATGTATTACAAAAAAGCGAACGCTGGTACGCAAGCTTCATCCCGTTGATCCTGCTGCTTATCGTAGGTTCTCTATGCGTTCTAGGGGGCAGTAAACCCGATTATGACTATGTATTTTGGATGAAAGATTACGTAGAGTATTTCATTGAGCTGGAACCATTCTACGGCTTCTCTTGGCAAGTAGCGCTACTCGTTATGCTTCTATTCTTCCTATCACGTTACTTAGATCACATAAAAACCTATTTAAAAGCTTTAGTAGCCGTAGCATTACTTGCCTTATCCGGTATGTATTATACGCAAACGGCTCTTCAACAGAGGAATAAAGATTTCTATACGTTGATGCAAATGTTTCATTATATAGATACCGAGCAATGGGACGCCATAATCTCGTCCACCGATCTGAACTATAATAACTACTTACACCTAAATTGCTTAAACCTTGCCTTATCGCATAAGGGGGTCATGCAGACTGATTTATTCAAATATCCGCAAAGCGGAATACAATCTTTGGTCTCAAAGTATCAAGCGCATATAGAGGAAAGTTTCCTGTTCAGCCAGATATACTACCATGTAGGAATCACGTCCTTGGCATACAATTTCGCTTTTGGTACCTCGGTAGGAATTACATACGGCAGTCCCGTCATGACTAAATTATTAATAAAATCCCATTTGATATACGGACAGTATCCCGCGGCCGAGAAGTTTATATCCTTATTGGAAAAGACATGGGCCTATCACGGATGGGCCTCCTCGCAACGAAAGTTCTTATATAATGACCAAGCGGTGGAGAGTGACCCGGAATTAGGTACAAAAAGAAAAAGCCTATCCAGCGACAAAGACCTTTTCGCCAATATAATCGGATTGTTTGATAACCTGATGATTATATTGGAAGAGAATCCCCTGAATAAAGCCGCATTGGATTATACGATCGGTACGTTATTATTATCGAAAGACCTGCCCGCTATAAAAACGTTTGTTGAAAGATTCAGTGGGACGGAAGTACTCCCCGCATTACCCGAACCCTTGCAACAAGCCGTGATCTCTTATGCGGAGCATGATCCGGAATATTGCCGCAAGTATGGGGTAACCGATAAAGTCCTGTCCGAGTTCTCGATATTCAAGCAACGTGTATTGGGACTAAGGCATGCCCGACAAAATGTAGCGACTGGAATAGCCGACTATCAACCTACTTTCTGGTACTATTTGATACTCTCTAAATAAAACACATATGGAAAGACAGACTTACACAAATACAAACCGATATCTTTTCCTTTTTCTCATCGCCTTGATGGTTTCATGCTCCAAAAGCGACGTACAGATCGCCAAGAGTCTAAACAAGGAAATCGCCATTTATCCGGATTACAAGGATGTGACCATCCCTGTGAACATCGCCCCGCTCAATTTCTCTATCGCCGATAGCAGTGAGCACTGCCTTATCATTAAAGGGGAAAAGACTCAACTCCAAGTCTATAGCGATGAGGGGCTCTTTGAGATCCCACAAAAGAGATGGAAAGCCTTATTGAAAGAGAATGCCGGAAACCAAATAGAATTGACCATCGCTAAACGCATACAGGGCGAATGGAACGCCTATACGCCTTTTCATATGGACATCGTAAATGATTCCATTGATAAATATATAGCCTATCGGTTATTAGCCTTGAGCAATGATATGTGGAACAGGATGGGTATCCATCAACGAAACTTGGAAAATTATGACCAAAGCGTGATTTATGAGAATAGCCTAACCGACTATAACTGCGTAAACTGCCACACGTTTTCCTCCGGGAACCCGGATAAAATGATTTTCCATATGCGAGGTAAACACGCCGGTTCCGTACTGATTGATGGAAAGAAAATCACCAAGCTAAATACAAAGACTCCCGAGACCGTCTCAAACTTTGTCTACATGTATTGGCATCCGAATAGTAACTATCTGGCGGCCACCGTATGCGATACCTACCAAAACTTCTTCATCAATAATCCCAATACGCTGGAAGTATTGGATCATAACTCCGATATCGTGATCTACGACGTGAAGAAGAACGAGGTATTCTCTTGCGAAGCGTTAAATTCCAAAGACGCATGGCAAATATTCCCAGCGTTCTCTCCCGACGGGAAGAGCCTCTATTTCAGTTCGACCGCCGCCGTAGATTCTATTTCTAAGAATTTCAGACAAATGACCTACAGTCTATGCCGTGTCGGCTTTGACCCGGAAACCCGCACTCTAGGCCAGCAAGTAGATACTTTATACAATGGCCGGGCCAACCACAAAAGCGTATCCTTCCCTAGAATCTCACCGGATGGTAAATATCTGGCTTTTACCCTACAGGAATATGGCGGTTTCGGGGTTTGGCATAAAGACGCCGAATTATATATGATCCGCCTATCCGACGGAAAGACGTACCCGCTGAGCGAGGCGAACAGTACCGAAGGAGAAAGCTACCATTCATGGAGCCACAACAATCGTTGGCTGGTATTTAGCAGTCGCAGGTTGGATGGATTATACACACGCCCGTTCTTTAGCTATATCGATGATAAAGGCACGGCCCATAAACCATTCCTCCTGCCACAAAGAAATCCCGTAAAATATTATAAAGACTTGTTGTGGACTTACAACCTCCCGGAGTTTATACAAGAAAAGGTCCAAGTAGACACTCATGCCGTGATGGAAACAATGAGAAATACAAAAGGAATCCATGTAAAATAAGAACAATAGCTAGGGTGGGTGAAAGGAGATAAGGATGTCTGTTTGGTTAAATCTACCCACCCTTAGCTATTGATCTGTTTGCTCACTCTTTTATCTTCACCGAGAATAGAAATAGAGCGTTTCAAATCAACGCCCATATTTCCATTTGTCGTATTCATAAAATAAGTACAAACTTTCGGCAATCAGATTTCACTCTTTAGTGAAACAAACATATGTAATCTGCGTTTATAGATTATCAAATGTCTCTTTAAAAACTTGAGACAAAAATAAACTATTTTGATAGAAAAATAGGTCTGTAAATATTCACATTTTATTCACAACACACACCAAAACGTTCATTTATCCTAGGAAGCATCACAATTTAACATCTAACCGCTCCATCATCACTCCGGTCTTCTCCCTTGCCTCCGTCACATCCAAACCACGAGCCAGCAAGACGGCCATACGGCGATGTCCATGAACTTCCGGTTTTCCAAAGAAACGCATCTGCGTATCGGGTTGTTCCAAGACCTTATCCAGATTCCCCAAAGACAACCGGTCACTGTCCCCTTCCACTACGACGGCACGGGAAGCTCCCGCTCCATGAAACACGATATTAGGGATCGGCAAGCCAAGCACCGCACGGGCGTGCAAAGCGAATTGAGACAAATCTTGCGTAATCATCGTCACCATTCCGGTATCGTGCGGACGGGGGGAAACCTCGCTGAATATGACATCGTCTCCTTTAATGAATAATTCCACGCCGAAAATACCACGTCCGCCTAAAGCCTCGGTGATCTTACCGGCGATCTCACGGGCTTTCGCTTTAGCGGCAAGGCTCATGGCTTGCGGTTGCCAAGACTCCCGGTAATCACCGTCCACCTGAACATGTCCTACGGGTTCCAAGAAAGACGTTCCTCCGATATGCCGAACCGTCAGCTGGGTAATCTCATAGTCGAAATCCACGAAACCTTCCACGATCACCTTACCCGCTCCAGCACGTCCGCCTTCTTGGGCGTACTGCCAAGCACGATCGATATCCTTTTCCTCACGAACCACGCTCTGTCCGTGTCCGCTCGAGCTCATGATCGGCTTCACCACGCAAGGCATACCGATTACCTTCACCGCTTCCTTAAATTCCTCCTCGGTCTCGGCGAAACGATACGGCGAGGTAGGCAAGCCCAGTTCCTCGGCCGCCAAGCGGCGGATTCCCTCACGGTTCATCGTCAGCCAAGTGGCACGGGCGGTAGGAATCACATGGTATCCCTCTTCCTCCAGTTCCATCAAGGTACGGGTAGCGATCGCCTCCACCTCCGGCACGATATAATCCGGTTTCTCTTTCTCGATGATCTCCCGCAAGGCATCGCCATCCAGCATGGAGACCACATAGGAACGATGCGCCACCTGCATGGCCGGAGCGTCCGGATACTTATCCAAGGCGATTACCTCCACGCCATAACGCTGCAACTCTATTACAAACTCTTTCCCCAATTCGCCCGAGCCACAAAGCACGACTTTAGTTGCCGTAGCCGATTTGGGCGTACCAATTGTTACCATAAATCTTTCTGCTATTTGAATTTCGCCGCAAAGGTAAGGGTTTAGATAAAGATAGCCTAGGGCTTTTTTCTTTATCTATTAAGTGGAAGAAGCAGAGAGATTCATTATCTATCAGTTGTTGGACGATCATGCACCAACTGTTGGATGATCGTCTACCAATTGGTGCATGATCGTCCAACGGATGGTAGAAGATGTATACATATAGTACCGGCACGTAAAGTTACCGCACGTACAAGTTAATAGATATAGATGGTAGAGCTAAACCTTTTCGATCAAAACCTTTTGTTAATATTACATAATTATAAGTACCTTGCGATACAAGGTATCTTAGTAAAGCATATATTTGTAACCAAATGATAAAAGTGTTCACCAACAGTGTAACTTTTTTAGCAAACTGTACGTCTAATATATTAAAGTAACTACATAATATGATGATTCAACTGAGAGGAATAAACAAAACGTACTTTAATGGAGCCCCCCTGCACGTTTTGAAAGGTATCGACCTAGATATAGAGAAGGGAGAGATGGTATCCATCATGGGAGCCTCCGGTTCCGGTAAGTCAACCTTATTGAATATCTTAGGGATATTAGATACGTACGACACGGGCACCTATCAATTAAACGGACAGTTGATTCAGAATCTCAGCGAAAGTCGTGCCGCCGAGCTCCGGAACCGAATGATCGGCTTCATTTTTCAATCTTTTAACTTAATCTCATTCAAGAACGCCATGGAGAACGTCGCCCTCCCACTCTATTATCAAGGGGTCAGCCGGAAAAAGAGGAATGCCATGGCACTGGAATACTTGGACATGGTGGGATTGAAAGATTGGGCGGAGCATATGCCGAATGAGATGTCCGGTGGACAGAAGCAACGGGTAGCGATCGCCCGGGCCTTGATAGCGAAACCCCAAGTCATATTGGCCGACGAGCCGACCGGAGCGTTGGATAGCAAAACGACCGTGGAGGTAATGGAACTACTACGCAAGGTAAACCTAGAAGGGATGACCATGGTGATCGTTACCCACGAACCCTCCGTAGCGGAGGCTACAGACCGGATTATCCGGGTAAAGGACGGGTTGATTGAACGTATCGAAAAAGAAGAGAATCATGTTTGACTTTGATAATTTCAGGGAAATATGGAGCACCATCAAAAAGAATAAGCTCCGTACCTTCTTGACCGGCTTCTCGGTCTCATGGGGTATTTTCATGTTGATCGTGTTACTGGGGGCGGGAAACGGGTTGCGCAATGGCATCATGTACAACTTCAGGAATATGTCTACCAACCGGGTCGAGGTATGGACACGCTATACCACCAAGCCTTGGAAAGGTATGCAATCCAACCGCAGCATCAGTTTCAAGGAAGAGGACCTAGGCGCCTTGAAGAGAGACTTCAAGGAGGTGGATCTTTGCTCGGCTACGATCTCCCACAATGACACGATCACTTACAACGAGGAATATGTGACGGGACAAACCAATGGCGTATATCCGGATCATGCCCCGATCAATTACGTGAATGTAGAGACGCATAACGGCCGCTTCATCAATGAGCAGGACATGAGGGACCGAAGAAAAGTAATCGTGATCAGTCCCCGTATGGCGGAGGTCTTGTTTCGTGACGAGAAGCCGCTGGGTAAATACGTGAAATGCGGGAATATGATGTATCAAGTAGTCGGCGTGTACAACGATGATGACAAAAGCAATAACGCTCCCGCTTACATCCCATTCTCCGTAGCCCAATTGCTATATAATAAAGGATACGGCTTCGGATCGCTAACGTTTACCTTGAAAGGGGTGACTACCGAAGAGGAGAATGAGGCTTTCGAGGAAAGTTTCCGGGAATGGATGGCACGCCGCCACCAATTCGACCCGACAGACAAGAACGCTATCGGTATGTGGAACATGGCGAATGAGTTCTTGATGTGGAATAATATAATGAACGGGATTACCTTGTTTATCTGGATTATCGGTATCGGAACGTTGATGGCGGGAATCGTGGGAGTTAGCAACATCATGCTGATCACCGTACGGGAACGGACCCGGGAGTTCGGCATACGCAAGGCATTGGGAGCTAAACCCGGCTCGATCTTGGCATTAGTAATCGCCGAGTCCATCCTCGTAACAGCCGTCTTCGGCTATGTCGGGATGATCATGGGGATCGGGCTCACGGAGCTAATCAATCACGCGATGGAAATGGCCCAAGCCGGAGCCCAGTCCGGTGGGAATATCGGAGAAGACACGACGGTCTTCCGTAACCCGACCGTCAATCTGGCGATAGCTAGCTCCGCTACGGTCTTGATCATCGCGGCCGGTGTATTGGCGGGTTATTTCCCGGCACGCAAGGCGGTGAAAGTCACGGCTATCGAAGCCATGAGAACGGAATAATCATAAAAAAGAAAAGAACCATGTTTGACATAGACAGATGGGTAGAGATATGGGTGACGATCACCCGAAACAAGACACGCAGCTTGTTGACCTGCTTCGGCGTATTCTGGGGAATCTTGATGTTGGTGATTCTATTGGGAGCCGGAAACGGGATGAAGAACGCCATGTTCTCGAATATCAACGGATTCGCCACGAACTCCGCCTTCTTTTTCTCCGACCGGACCAGCGAATCGTATAAAGGCTTTAACAAGGGGCGTCAATGGGACATGCGAAACCGGGACGTGGAGAGCATCCGAAAACAGGTGAAGGACATCGAGGCCGTCTCCCCCATCATCTGGGGAAATCGCTCGGACAAGAATATCGTTTTCGGCCAATTAAGCGGTACTTATAACGTAAAAGGCGTGCAGCCCGATTATTTCAAGATCGAGACCCAGCAGCTTTATTACGGACGGTTACTAAACGAGATCGACGAGATCGAGAAACGTAAGGTTTGCTTGATCGGCGCTAAGGTGAACGAGGTATTGTTCAAGGGAAGTGATCCCTGCGGGAAATATATCCGGGTAAACGGGATTTACTACCAAGTGGTAGGCGTCACGAAGCAACGGGCTTCTAGCGTCAATATCGGCGGACGGGCCGAGGAAAGCGTATTCCTCCCTTTCAGTACCATGCAACAGACGCTGAACCAAGGGGATATCATTCACTTCTTGTGCGTGAGCGCCAAACCCGGCTATAAGATCGATCCGGTGATCACGCAGATCAAGGATATCGTAAAGAGCCAGAACCAGATCTCTCCTACCGATCCGCAGGCCGTGACGGTGATCAACTTGGCGGCTCAGTTCGAGACCTTCAATATGCTATTTATCGGTATCGATATCTTGATCTGGCTCGTGGGTATGGGTACGTTATTGGCGGGTATTATCGGTGTAAGTAATATCATGATGGTAACGGTCAAGGAGCGTACCCGGGAAATCGGCGTACGCAGGGCCTTGGGAGCGAAACCTTGGAACATCATCTCGCAGATCATGAGCGAGAGTCTGCTACTTACGGCCTTAGCGGGTTTGTTGGGGTTAAGCGCCGGGGTATTCCTGCTCGATCTTGTAGATAAGATCATGAGTGCCCAGCCGGCTTCCAACGGAACCATGATGGAGCATCCGGAGGTAAGCATCCAGATCGCAGTAGCGGCCACGGTGATCTTATTATTCAGCGGTCTGCTGGCCGGGCTGATCCCCGCATGGCGAGCTATGCAGATCAAGGCGATAGATGCCATACGAGAAGAATAAACAACAATTGTCAATTAATAAAACTATATAATCATGAAGAATCGCATTGTAAAAAAGATCCTGCGTATCATCTTATTAGTACTTGTGGGAGCAGCGGTAATCGGTACATTCTATTTCTTATGGAAGAAAGCGCAACCGGTCATCACCGTTTATGAGATCGTAACCCCTGAAAAAGGGGATGTGGAAACCAAGACGGTCGCTACCGGAAACGTAGAGCCTCGTTTCGAGGTGGAGATCAAGCCGCAGATTTCCGGTATCATCTCCGAGCTGAAGAAAGAAGCGGGGCAGATGGTCCAAGCGGGAGAGATTATCGCCATTATCAAGGTAATCCCCGAGATGGTACAGCTCAACAGCGCCGAATCGCGCGTGAACCTTGCCAATATCTCTTTAAAGCAAGTGGAAGAGACTTATAAGCGGGATACGCAATTATTTAAGCAAGGTGTTATCGCCCAAGAAGATTTCGATCTTTCCAAAGCGAACTACCTGAAAGCCGTGGAGGAAAAGGATAACGCGCAAAGTGCCTTGGAGATCATCCGCGACGGTATAGCCAAGAACTCCAGCGTGGCCAGTACGACCCAAATCCGTAGTACCATTACCGGTATGATCTTGGACATTCCCGTTAAAGTAGGTAACTCGGTTATCCAAGCGAATAATTTCAATGATGGCACGACGATCGCTACCGTAGCCAATATGAACGACATGATCTTCAAAGGAAACGTAGACGAGACCGAGATCGGACGCATCCACGAGGGAATGCCGATCAAATTGACCGTCGGCGCCATGGAAAGCCGTTCATTCGACGCTTTGCTGGAATATGTATCGCCCAAGGGAGTAGACAAGAATGGAGCTATTCAATTTGAGATCAAGGCGGCCGTAACGATCCCCGAAGATGCTTTCATCCGTGCGGGATATAGCGCCAACGCCGAGATCGTGCTAAAACGTGCGGAAGACGTGCTTACGATCCCGGAAAGTACGGTCGAGTTCCAAGGGGATTCCGCATTCGTTCAGTTAGTTAAACAAGAGCAACCGGAGCAAGTCTTCGAGAAGCATCCTGTAAAGGTAGGTCTGTCCGACGGTATCAAGATCGAGATTCAAGAAGGACTGGCCGCAACCGATAAAGTCCGGGGCGCAGCTATTGACCCGAATAAGAAATAAAAGAAAGATTGTATGATGAGAAGAAACTTATATATACTGGCAATCGCTTCCCTCCTGTCCGGAAACTATATTTTCGCTCAGGATGCGGTGAAGCAATGGAGTCTGGAGGAGTGCATCCAATATGCCATCGAGCATAATATCGACTTAAAGCAAAAGGAGCAGGAACAGGAAAGCCGAAAGGTAGACTTACATACCAGCAAATACAGTTGGCTCCCGGCCCTAAATGGCAGTCTTGGACAGAGCTTCCAGTTCGGACGCTCCACGTCTAAATCCGGGGTGATCGTGGACCAGAACGCCGCCAACTCCACATTGGGGATCAATCTGGACATGCCTTTATTTGACGGGTTAAAAATACCGAACGATATCGCCGCCCGCAAACTTGATCTAAAAGCGTCTATCGAGAACTTGAATAAGGCGAGAGAAGACCTATCCATCAATATAGCTTCCTACTACCTGCAAGTACTTTATAATAAAGAGCTGCTGAAAATAGCGCGACTGCAAGTGGAACTGGACAAGGAGCAGGTGAATAAAACGGAGGCCATGGTGAACGCCGGAAAGGTGCCTCTTTCCCAACTGTATGATATCAAGGCCCAATTAGCGAAAGATGAGGTCACGCTTACCGAATCGCAAAACAATGTGAACCTCGCTTTACTGGATCTGGCGCAAAGTCTGGAACTAGAGCGAAGCGACCGGAATTTCGATATACAGACTCCTGTAATTGAAGATGCGGTGGCTGATAATATGAGCAGTATCCTACCTCCGGAAAACATTTACGACCATGCGGTTACGTTCAAGCCTCAGATCAAGGAACAACAGTATTTGCTAGAGAGCCAAAAGAAAATGTTGCGTGTCGCGCAAGCGGGCTATTACCCCAAGTTAAATTTCGGGGCTAGTTACAGCAATGGATATTATCATTCTACTTCCGGAGGTGAATTTGCCGATACTCGTTCCTTTAGCGAGCAGTTTAAGCAGAATGGGCAAAAGATCGTCGGATTCTCATTGAGCATTCCACTTTTCAACCGCTTCCAAGTACGCAATAGCGTTCGTACCGCAAGGATCAACATTATCAACCGGGAATTGCTGATGGAAAATACAAAGAAAACGTTATACAAGGAAATCCAGCAAGCGTACTACAACGCAACGGCTTCCCAAGAGAAATATACGGCTTCCGACAAATCCGTCACGGCGAGCAAGGAAGCGTTCAATTATGCCCAAGAGCGTTACAACGCAGGTAAAAGCACTGTCTTTGAATTTAATGAGGCTAAAACAAAATACGCGCAAAGTCTAGCGGAACAGGCACAGGCCAAATATGATTTTATCTTCCGTACGAAGATTCTAGATTTCTATAATGGCAACCCTATCCGTTTATAAACGTTAATTAATACTTCATTTTTTTCATTATACACACAAAGTTTAAGGGAAGATGGTCTTTATGGACATCTTCCCTTTCAGCATTCATTAATGCATTTAGTCTGCACAGAACTATGTTTAAAAGCATAATTAACAGATAGATAGCTAAGACCAAAAACCCTCCTGCCAGCTATCATAATGCAACAAGATCCCCAGTACAACTAAATTGAATTTGGCAATATCAATCAATATTATATTAGTTTTAGAATGTTTTATAACAGTTTGCTTTTTTATAATAAAAATTAGTATATTTGCGGCTGTGAATTTCTAGAGTCTTGGTATGTACATTTTTTTGATAAGTATTTTAACTGTAGTTCTGTGCAGACTATGGTCTCTCGAAAAAATAATGTGTGTCTAATTAACAAACAAATTCATTCTATGAAGCACAAATTAACGCTTGTACTACTCTCATTCTTTCTGGGAGTGCAGTGTATGGTCGCCCAGCAAATGAAGGTGACCGGTGTAGTGATTAATGAAGATGATGGGGAGCCTGTTATAGGTGCATCCATCGTAGTAAAAGGAACCACTATTGGAACCATTACCGATTTAGATGGTAAATTTGAGTTAGAAACTCAGAAAGATGCTAAGCTAATTATTTCTTATGTAGGTTTACGGACTCAAGAAACTACAGCTCAGCAAAACATGAGAATTGTTCTTTCTTCAGATTCTCAAGCTATAGATGAAGTTGTTGTCGTAGCTTATGGTACCGCAAAGAAAAGTTCTTTTACAGGTTCCGCATCCACGGTGGGTGCCGCTTTGATGGACAAACGTCCATTGAGTAACGCCCTCTCCGCATTAGAAGGAAACACTTCCGGAGTACAAATGACTTCCTCTATCGGACAACCGGGAGAAGCTGCTAAGGTAACGATCCGTGGTTTTGGTTCTGTAAACGCGGATAATGCTCCTTTATATGTAGTGGATGGCGCCATCTTCAGTGGTGATATCTCTTCTATCAGCCCATCTGATATCGAATCAATGACAATTTTAAAAGATGCCGCTTCTACATCTTTGTATGGATCTAGCGCAGGTAACGGTGTGGTTTTGATCACGACCAAGAAAGGTTCTACCAGCAGTGGCGCAGGTGTTACCTTGAGTATCTCACAAGGTTGGTCTAGCAGAGCTTATAACGATTACGCAAAAGTAGGTGTATACGATTATTATCCTTTGCAATGGCAAATGTTGAGAAACGCAAATATGTCACTCGGACAAAGTGCTGCCGACGCTGCCGCTAATGCTTCTAAAGATATTATCAACAAATTAAAATATAATCCTTTCGTAGGAATCGCCAATGACGCAATCGTGGGCACAGACGGTTTATTGAATCCATCAGCCTCGGCTTTAAAATGGGGTGAGGACCTTGATTGGGAAGATGCCGCTTACCGTACCGGACATCGCCAAGAATATAATGTAAGCTACAATACAAAAACAGAAAAGAGCGACACATATGCTTCCATAGGCTATCTGAATGATAAGGGATATATGATTAAGACAGACTTTGAGCGTTACAACGCACGCTTGAACTATAATATCTATCCAGTGAAATGGTTCAAGAGTGGATTGAATTTAGGTTTAAGTCGCACAAATTCCAATTATTCTACTTCTACTTCTAGCAACTCCGCTGGTTATGGTAACTTATCTCGTTTCATTCGTTCTATGGCACCGATCTATCCGGTACATAAGCATGATATTGAGACAGGGGCTTATTTGGATAAAGAAGGAAACGTAGTTACTGATCCGGCTTTATATACCTATGATTATGAAGGAGCCCGTATCTCCAGCAATGGACGCGACGGTATCGCTGAGGCCCTGTGGAACGATCGCTTGATGTCTACCACAAACTCTAGTGCCCGTACTTATGTAACGATCACTCCGATCGAAGGATTGAACTTAACAGTGAACTACGCATTTGACAATAAGGATGAACGCCGTAGAGTATATGAGAACCCAGAGGTAGGTGACGGAACCGCAGGACCGGGACGTTTGAACATCCGAAATAGAAACTACTTGACCCAGACTTTCAACCAATTGATCAATTACACAAAGACTTTTGGTAAACATAACATCGAAGCTTTGTTAGGCCATGAGAACTATAGCTACCGCTTCCAACATAACTATGGAATGAAGACCAACGAGATCGTTTCCGGAACATACGAGTATGGTAACTTCGTAAACGTAAGCTCAATGGAGTCTTACACACGCGAATATAAGAAAGAAGGATACTTCGCTCGTTTGAACTATGATTTCGATGATAAATATTATGTAACAGCCTCGTATCGTCGTGACGGTTCCTCTCGCTTTAGCAAGGATAACCGTTGGGGTAACTTCTGGTCATTCGGAGCATCTTGGCGTATCAGCCAAGAAGATTTCATGGAAAACTTGACTTGGGTGGACAATTTGAAACTGAGAGCATCCTACGGTGAAACCGGAAACGATGCCATCTATTATACAGATGATGACACACAACAGGATTACTATCCTTATCAAACCTTGTATAATTTGGGTATCAACAACGGTTCGGAAGCAGGTCTCTACTTCCCGACTATGGCAAACAATAATTTGAAATGGGAGACACAGGTTTCTACCGACGTCGCTTTAGAATTCGGATTGTTCGGTCGCTTAAATGGTACGGTCGAGTTCTTCCGTAAGGCCTCCAGAGACTTGTTATTCAATGTTAGCCAGCCGTTATCCAGTGGTGTCGAAAAGATCGTACAAAACATTGGTAAAGTTCGTAACCAAGGTGTGGAAATCGACTTAAACTACCAAGTATTAAAATCAAAAGATTGGAAATTATCAGTCGGCGCAAACGCTACATTCATCAATAATAAGGTAACTCGTCTGCCTGATGCCAACCGGAAAGATGGTATCATCAAAGACTCTAAGAAATTGATGGAGGGACATTCAATCTATGAGTTCTGGTTACGTCAATGGTGGGGTGTTAATCCTGATAACGGAGATGGATTGTATATCTTTGATGCCGAAAACAACACCGATGCGAATGGTAATATTAAAGATGCGGTAAAAAAGACACTTGTAGAGAAAGATGGTCAAGTATTGACAAACTCTTATAGCTATGCGAAATATGATTTCAGTGGTTCTGCCGTTCCGAAAGTATATGGTGGTTTCAATATCAATTTGAGCTATAAGGCATTCGACCTTTCTACCGTATTCTCTTATTCATTAGGAGGTAAGGTGCTTGACTCGAGTTATAGAGGATTGATGGATGTAGGTGAGTTCGGTTATGCGGTGTCACCGGATCTACATAACGCATGGACAACTCCGGGCCAGATCACAGATGTACCTCGTTTGGACAATAACTCAGGTCATGCGACTAGCATCGGACAATCCTATTCTACACGTTGGTTGACAAACGCAAATTACTTGAACTTGCGTACTGTAACTTTGGCTTACAACTTGCCTAAGTCTATCCTAAACGTTATCAACATCAAGAGTGCACGCGTCAATGTCAGCGCAGAGAACTTATTCATGTTGAAAGCCCGTCAAGGTCTGAATCCGCAAGCTAACTATGCCGGAGTATCTTACAATGAATATATGCCGGCTAAGAACTTTACGATCGGTTTAAATGTATCGTTCTAAATTCATAATACATCAAACAAAGGAAAAGATATGAAAAATATACAATTATTCAAACACATCGCAGCAGGACTGCTTCTAAGTGGCTCTCTGGTCGGCACAAGCTGTTCCAGCGATTATATGGATACAATCCCAACCGAGAACGTTTCATTCACGACAGTATCCACTTCGCTCGACAATCTTTATCTTGCACTGAACGGTATTCATCGTAAGATGGTATCTCAAGACTTAGGCAACCAAGGTTTGGGAGGTGAGCCCGGTTTCATCATCGGTCGAGAAGCGTTGGCTGATGATTTGACATGGGACACGCAGACTTGGCATCAAGGTTTCTTAAACTGGAGTTATCCAACGAACGCAACAAGTTCGTACAACTCCGGTGAGTGGGAAACTTATTATAAGT
Source organism: Parabacteroides sp. AF39-10AC (assembly GCF_003635405.1). Classification (NCBI taxonomy): domain Bacteria; kingdom Pseudomonadati; phylum Bacteroidota; class Bacteroidia; order Bacteroidales; family Tannerellaceae; genus Parabacteroides; species Parabacteroides sp. AF39-10AC. The sequence goes on from NZ_QTLP01000003.1 coordinate 170,476, forward strand.
TCATTTTGAATGCAAACAACATCTTGAAAGCGTTGAATGATAACTTTAGCGATGAGTCAAAACTCACAGATAGCGAAAAAGCGCTTGCGAACCATATCAAGGGCGAGTGTTTGGCAATTCGTGCATGGAGTCATTTCAATCTAGTACAATATTATGCGAAACCATATCGTAACGGACAGGACAACTCTCAACCGGGAGTTCCTTATCGTACGAGTCCGGAAATCGAGCCTATGGCACGTAATACGGTAGAAGAGGTGTACACGAAGATTCACGGGGACTTAGACGAAGCGTTGAACTTATTGGCAGACTATGAGCCAAATGATAAGAATCATTATAGCCTAGCATCGGTTTACGGATTGAAAGCACGTGCTCTTCTGACTCAACAGAAATACGCAGACGCAGCTACGGCCGCAGTGAATTCTATCAATGAAGCAGAGAAAGATGGCTGTAAGATCATGTCTCAGTCTGAATTGATGAATGGTTTCGCTAATATCACTTCCGCTACGAAAGAGGCTATGTATGCCGCTATGACGCAGAATGACCAAACAGTTTATTTCTACTCTTTCTATGCGTATATGTCTTGGAACTTCAACTCCAGCTCTATCCGCACAGGTATCAAATGTATCAGCCAAAGTACTTACGACTTAATGTCGCCAACCGATCTTCGCCGTCAATGGTGGGATCCGACAGGAAAGGCAGAAGTACCCGCAACTTCTTACAACCAGCGTGTTTATCAGAACCGCAAGTTCACGGCACGCTCTACAGCTGATGCTGTAGGTGATTTTGCCTTCATGCGTATCAGCGAAATGTACTTGACAGCAGCCGAGGCTTTCGCTCGTTCCAATCAAGACGCAAAAGCAAAGGAATATTTGCAAGCCTTGTTGAAAGAACGTGATCCAGAGTACAAGGATTTGGGTAACACAGGCGCAAAACTAGCGGATGAGATCATGACACATCGCCGTATCGAACTTTGGGGCGAAGGTTTCCGTTGGTTCGACTTGAAACGTCTAGGTTTGCCATTGGATAGAACCGGTTCTAATTTTGACGCTACTTTCTGTGGCTTCTTGCACAAGGATCCGAATGCTGATGGCTGGATCTTCGAGATTCCAAAAAAGGAAACAGATTTCAACGACTTGATCGAAAAGAACTATTAACACTCTTTTTACGTTAACTTACATTAATCACAATCCCCAAAGTATACTTTAACAGGTTATCTTTGGGGATTTCTTATATCACTATTTATGAAAACAAATCATTTATTTTCAGCTCTGCTCTCTTTAGCGCTTATATGTCCTGGAATAGCGCAAGAAACACATTATCAACGTCCTCCTGCAGTTATCGAGGAAGTGGCCTTGGCCAAGCTTTCTCCTATCATCCGAATTAGTGATAACAATCAGTGGGCACTCCAGTTAGAGCGTTCCCCGTACCGGTCTATCGCCAAGCTTGCGCAACCGGAGCTTAAATTAGCGGGAATGCGTATCAGTCCCGAAACATTCAATACGAGCCGGCAAGCCGAATATACGGGTGCCAGTTTAATGAACATCGCTACTCAAGAAGAAATCAAGATAGAAGGAATTCCTGACAACGCAGTAATCACAGAAGCCTCATTCTCTCCTTCATCCAATAAGGTAGCTCTATTCGTGGAAGAAGCGGATGGCGTATACCTTTATATCTGTACCCCGGAACAGCCCATAGCGCAGAAAGTAAGTACCCGTAAAATCAACGCGACAAGTGGAGCGGAGATCTTATGGATTAGCGACAATGAGTTTATTACGCTTATGGTTCCGGGAAACAGGGGTAAGGCACCAAAGAAACCCACAGTTCCATCCGGTCCCATCATTCAAGAAAGTACTGGAAAGGTGATGCCCGCTCGTACCTATCAAGACTTGCTGAAAAATCCATACGACGAGCAATTATTCGACTATTATTTCACCTCCCAATTGGTACGTATAAAAGAGGGCATTGTGTACGAGATCGGAAAACCGGCAATCTACGGCAGTACGCTTTCATTATCCCCGGATAAATCTTTGTTACTTATCGCGACAGTTCATCGTCCGTATTCCTATCAAGTACCGGTATATAACTTCCCACAAAAGTTCGAGGTCATAGACTTACAAGGCAATTCCATTTATACGTTAGCGGATAATCCAACCGTCAATATTCCGATGGGATATGACACGACCTCGCCTTATCCCCGTCAATTCGGATGGAGATCGGATCAACCGGCTACCGTTTACTGGGCGGAAGCGCAAGATAAAGGAGATCCTAAGCAAAACAAGACCGATTTCATGGATATTATCTACCAAATAAGCTATCCGTTCAACAGCGAGAAACAGGAAGTCGCAAAGACAGAGAAACGTTTCCGCAACATCCTGTGGAATGACGATGCTTTCGCTTTATTGATCGAGACTTCCCGGGAGACTCGAAAAAACAGGACATTTACTTTTAAGCCTTGCTCTTCTGAGTCTCCGGTTCTATTATTCGATGTATCCACCGACGATAATTACAACAATCCGGGAAATCCACTTACGGTTAAAAATGCGTATGGCAAATATATCGTTTATACCAATAAAGCCCACAATGAGTTATTGATGCTTGCCCAAGGTGCCTCTCCTAAAGGGGATATGCCTTACCTTAGCCGTTACAATTTGAAAACAAAAAAGAACACGGAACTTTGGCGCTGCGAGGACGGATATTATGAGACCATCCTAAAGGTAGCGAATCCGGAAAAGCTGCAATTGATCACTTCACGTCAATCCATTACAGAACCGGCGAATCTCTGCTCTCGTGACTTGAGAAAGAAAAAATTCGCTCAATTGACTCATTTCGCCAATCCATATCCGGCCATGGCAAACGTTAGTAAACAAAAGATTAAATATAAACGTGCCGATGGATTGGACTTAACCGCAACGGTATATCTCCCTGCCGGATATGATAAGGCAAAAGAAGGCCCGCTACCCGTCTTGATGTGGGCTTACCCAAGAGAATACAAGAGCAAGGCCGAGGCATCCCAGGTACGTGGTTCCCAATACATGTTCACGAACATCAATTACGGATCACCAGTCTATTGGGTATTGAGAGGATACTGCGTAATGGAGAATGTCGAGATGCCGATCGTAAGCACGAGCGAGGGAGCGGAGCCAAACGATGATTTCATTGAGCAATTGACAATGAACGCCGAGGCGGCCGTAAAAGTCATTTCCGAGATGGGTGTAGGTGATCCGAATCGTGTAGCCGTAGGAGGACATTCCTATGGAGCTTTCATGACAGCGAATCTATTAACACATACCAAACTGTTCAAAGCCGGCATCGCACGTAGCGGGGCTTACAACCGTACGCTTACCCCGTTCGGCTTCCAAACAGAGACCCGTACTTATTGGGAAGTACCGGAAATATATAATGCCATGTCGCCATTCATGTCTGCCGATAAACTACATGGAGCTTTATTAATCATACATGGTGAGATGGATAACAACTCCGGAACCTTTCCGATCCAATCCGAGCGCCTGTTCAGTGCCCTAAAAGGCCACGGGGCGATCGCACGTTATGTGGTATTGCCCTATGAGAGTCATGGCTACGCCGCCAAAGAGAACATATTACATCTATTGTATGAATGTGACCTATGGCTGGATCGTTACGTCAAGAACGCAAAAAAGTAAGTAGTACTGACTTTGTCAATGAAGTATATATCCTCTGACAGGAAAAGTATATTTCCTCTAACCAGTGAAGTATATCTTCTATGAGGAAGCCAGCCGGCAGCCACCAATTGCCCTAAAACAACGATGCCCATCGTAAGGAGTTAAGAATGCCCATCGTAAACTCCTTACAATGGGCATTCTTAACTCCTTACGATGGGCATTCAAAGAAAGCCCTATCTGAGATTCGTTTATTTTAGCAATGAACAAGGACAAAGATGATCCTTCTCGATATCCTTGAAATAGTTATAAGTACCTACCTTAAGATCCGCGCAAGCCGCCTCATCGCAAACAATGATTCCCTTCGGATGCAACTGCAAGGCGGTAATTGTCCACATTTGGTTCACGGCGCCCTCAACGGCTTGTTGCAACGCACGAGCCTTGTTATGACCATTTACCATGATCAATACCTCCTTAGCGTCAAGAACCGTACCTACACCAACCGTTACAGAAGTCTTCGGAACTTTATTCACGTCATTATCAAAGAAACGGGAGTTAGCGATAATCGTATCTGTAGTTAACGTCTTGATACGAGTACGAGAACTCAAAGATGAACCCGGCTCATTGAACGCGATATGGCCATCAGGACCGATACCACCCAAGAACAGGTCTACGCCACCGACCGCTTTCATGCGAGCCTCATAAGACGCACACTCAGCCTCCAAATCCTCGGCGTTACCATTCAAGATATTTACGTTCTCCGGTTTGATATCGATATGACTGAAGAAATTATTCCACATGAAAGAATGATAGCTTTCCGGATGATCTTTCGGAAGGCCGACATACTCATCCATATTGAAAGTGATCACGTTCTGGAACGATACGACACCCTGCTTGTTCAATTCAATCAGGTTCTTGTACATACCCAGCGGAGAAGATCCGGTAGGCAAGCCCAGTACGAATGGTTTTTCAGCGGTTGGATTCGCGGCTTTGATCTTCGCTGCTACATAATTGGCAGCCCATTTTGAGAGTTGCTCGTAATTAGGTTCGATAATTAGTCTCATAACGTTATGTTTTTTAATTGAAAGTTGTATCAACTTTCTTGTTTATAAATTAGATTTGTCGTTAATTGTTTTCAATTTCCCAGCCATTTCCTTGCCCAAAGCTAAACACTCCTCGTATTTAGTAGCGCTTAAACCTTGCTTCTGCTCAACCGGCGTACCGACAGTCTCCCACTTCATCTTCTCGCCAAAAGCCGCCAAACGTTTCACGGCGGCTCCAGCCCATGTGAAAGACCCGAAATAACCGAAAATACGATTTTTCACTTCACGCAACTCGATCTTACTCAACACAGCTTCCACCTCCGGGAACAATTGATTGCTATAAGTCGGGCTACCTACGATCACTCCTTTATATTTGAACACATCTTTCAAAATATAAGAAGAAGGGCTTTTGCTAACATTATGCATCACGATATTCTTAATGCCATTATCAGCCAAAGAAGCGGCGATCGCCTCAGCCATCTGCTCCGTGTTACCATACATGCTGCCATAAATAATAACCACGCCTTCCTCACCTTCGTAGCGGCTCATACGGTCATAGATATCGATCGCTTTCGACGCATATTCACGCCAAACAGGTCCATGGGTAGAGCAAATCGTCTGGATATCCAAGCCCGAAAGCTTCTGTAATGCCCTTTGTACTGGACTTCCATATTTTCCGACAATGTTGGAGTAATAGCGAATCATCTCTTCCCAATAATGCTCCACATTCATCTCCGTATCGATCACACCACCATCCAATGTGCCATACGTACCGAACGCATCCGCAGAGAATACGATTTTATCCGTAACGTCATAAGTAACCATCACTTCCGGCCAATGCACCATCGGAGCCATATAAAATACAAGCTCATGACGACCCGTATTCAAGGTATCACCCTCTTTCACCTCAAACAAGCCTTCCTTGATGCCATGATATCCTTCCAGCATTCCGAAAGTCTTATTGTTTCCGACAATCTGTACGTCCGGATATTGCTGACGTAACAAACGGATACTACCCGCATGATCCGGCTCCATATGATTTACCACGAGATAATCCAAAGAACGTCCGTCCAAGGCATCCGCTACTTTTTTCAAGAAAATATCAGAGTAACAAACATCGACCGTATCGATCAATACGGTTTTCTCGTCTACGATCAAGTACGAGTTATAGGAAACGCCGTATGGCAACGGCCACATATTCTCGAAGAGGGCCTTTTGACGGTCATTAACTCCTACATAATAAACTTTATCCGCAATTTCTTTTAACTTGTACATCTTTTTTAATTGATAATTGATAATTGATAATTGATAATCACGAAGCGTGTGCTCTCTAATCTTCAATTTTCAATCTTTAATTTTCCATTTCTTAGTGCTCTCCAGACAAACCAGCACCCTGCCAAAACAAACGGGATACTTAGCCATTGCCCCATATTCAACATCATTCCAGCCTCGAAAGGCTCTTGGTCATTTTTCACGAATTCTATGAAGAAACGAGACCCGAATACGCATATCATAAATACGCCGAAGATAAGTCCTTGCTTTTTCCAAGCCTCTTTCTTGAAATATAGCCACATACAGATAGCGAACGTCACCAGATAACAAGCGGCCTCATACAATTGCGTCGGATGGCTCGGAGCGGTAAAAATAGGCTCCGCCCCCATTCTCCATGCGTGTAAATTATCGATAAAACGAAATCCCCAAGGCAAATCAGTGGAATGACCGTAAATCTCATGATTCATCAGGTTTCCCAGACGAATCATAGCAGCTACCAATCCTGTCGGAACCACCAACTTATCGAAAGCCCATAACATACTTTTATGGCTTACTCGCTTCGAGTAGAAATAAATGGCGATAATTATACCTAACGTACCACCATGGCTAGCCAAACCTCCCTCCCAAATCTTGAAAATCTCAATCGGGTTGGCTAAATAATATTCCGGCGCATAAAACAAACAATGCCCCAAACGGGCACCAATCACCGTACCGAGCATCGTATAAATCAAAAGGGAATCGATCCATGCGGGCGGCAGTCCCTCTTTTTTCCACATCCGCTCTACAATCATATAGCCAATAGCGAAACCAATCGCGAAAGCCAATCCATACCAACGAATCTCCCGGGAACCGATGGTAAAGATAGCGGGATCGGCAGTCCATGTAATAAAATCAAGCATAATTATTTCAGTTGGCAATTGACAATTGACAGTCGACAATCGCAAGTCAGGATTTCCCGAACTGTCAATTGCCTGCTGTCAACCATCAACTTATATTAAACGAGTCTTCTAATTAAGTTCTCTCTCTCGCCGTACAGCATATCGATTATCGGCAATTCGATCATCGTATATGCGCCCGGTTGTTGCTTCAAGCTCGCACGAGCGACAGAAACCAAGATTTGAGCGGTCAAGGCAGGGTTATTGATCTTCATATCGAATTCGATCAACTGGTTCTGAGTCTTGCCCGATACACCTTTACGAACCAAGTTCACACCATGTCCCATGTCCAACAAATTATCGACACATTCAACCTGCATTACATGAGTCTCATCATGAGCGAAATAATCATCCGCCTTGATAGCGGCAGACACTTGCTTGAAATCGTATCCGTCTTCCACCTCGATATAAACCATACGACGGTGTACACCTGTTCCCAAAGGAATCGTCATACTTAAAGCCGCTTTCACGCCTTCGATAGCCTTCACGGCAACCGTATGCCCCATACTCATTCCCGGACCGAAGTTCGTATAAGTAATACCTTTCGGCACCATCGCTTCTAACAAAGCACGTACCACTGAGTCGCTTCCCGGATCCCAACCAGCAGAAATTACAGCTACCGTATTATGAGCCTTCGCTACAGCGTCCAAAGAACGACGTAAATCCACGATACCTCCGTGGATATCGAAACTATCGACCGTATTGATGCCTAATGCCAGAATCTCTTTCGCATGCTCTTCCACGCTGCGTGTAGGAGTAGCCAAAACCGCTACGTCAACCTTATCTAACTTGGTGATGCTATCAGTAACCGTGTATGCCTTCAACTCGTCCGGAATATCATTCGGATTACGACGAATAATACCTGCTACCTCAAAATCCGGGGCAGCTTCAAGGGCCTCTAACACATATTTCCCGATGTTGCCATAACCTACGATGGCGGCTCTAATTTTCTTCATACTCTAGTTTTTACTTTTCAACCAACCGCAAAGTTAGATATAATTTAGAGCTTTAACAATAAGGAATACAGTTTTTATATCATTTTCAGAATGATATAGATCCTCACTCTTTCACGAATGAATCCGGATAGGTAGTAAGCTGCTCTACACCGGCTTTCGTACGAATCCAAGTCTTGAAGGTACGGGCTCCCTCGTTCAACTCGATCACACGTGCTCCATTTGGTATATGGATGTATTCCGTCGGACCACCCGTAAAACGACCGTAAGCCAATAATACGTCATACCAGCAAACCGCATAATCATCGTCATGATCATGGCCGACAAATACGCCCATCACGTCCCCGTTTTCCTTAATCGCCGTAAATAAGCCGGAATTCAAGGCCGGAGCGCATGCCTTTTCCCTACGTATGCCATAGAGTTGGGCATTCTCATCGGAAGACGCTTGATTAAACTCCGGCAATGCGATATGGAAGAAAGCCAAAGAAGGAACCGGCTCTCCCCCGTTATTCCGGGTAAACTCTGCGCTTTTCTTACAATACCAATCGATCTGGTCACGCTTAATATAATCGTATCCTTTTACCCCTTTGATAGTTGAATAGGTATTCGAGTCGATGCAATACAAAACGCAAGCATCCTTCTTACCATCGGACGAACGTACGGTCAAGGCGTAATTACCAACACCAGAGATTTCGGGGACCTCATCCGCCGTCAAACTATACGGTAGGCTTTCGGCTACTTTCAGCAACTCCTCTTTTGTCGCCCCCTGCTCATTATCATGATTTCCGAAAACAATGGAGAACGGTATTTTACGGTCGGAGACTGTCTTCAATACATTCCGCATATTTTCCAACGCAGGTTTGCTATAGATAATATCTCCCGTAAAAATCACCAAGTCCGGTTTCTCGTCATCCAACACTTGGTTCATACGCTCAAAAGCGATGTCCGAGCGAGGGTCTTGCCATTTTACATGCAAGTCCGTAAACTGTACAATCTTAAACTTCTTATCCGGATTAAACTTCAACCCCGGTTTCTGGGCAAATCCCAAAGAACTCAAGCCGGCGGCCAATAACAAGGCCCCGGCAAACATCCACTTTCTCACACTCATCAAATCTCGTGTTTTTTGTAATTAATAATTATTTATTCCTTTCCGAAACAAGCGTCGAACGCATGTGCGGAAGGTTGGAAATCCACTCTCTTCACCAATTCGCAAGATTCCCGTGCCCCATGTTCCCGATCCATAGCGCTATCTTCCCATTCCACGGAAAGCGGACCTTGATAGCCAATTGAATTCAAAGCACGGATAATCTCCTCAAAATTAATCTTTCCTCGTCCTAAGCTACGGAAATTCCAATATCGGCGGGGATCGCCGAAAGTAACATGACCGCCAAATATACCCACCTGCTTGGGGGTATCACTCCAATATACGTCCTTCATATGCACATGAAAGATACGCTCCGGAAACTGATAGATGAAATCCACATAGTCCACCCCTTGGTATCCTAGATGACTCGGATCATAGTTAAAACCGAAAGCAGGATGGTTATTTACCGCCTCCAATGCTCTGCGTGCGGAAAAAGTATCGAACGCGATCTCTGTAGGATGTACCTCCAACGCAAAACGTACACCCAGTTTCTGAAACTCATCCAAGATGGGCGTAAAGCGACGGGCGAAATCATCATACCCCTTTTGTATCATCGCGTCCGTTACCGGAGGGAAAGAATACAAATAATGCCAAATAGAACTACCCGTAAAACCTACAACCGTATCGACTCCCAGCATCTTTGCCGCATGAGCGGTCCGGATCATCTCCTCGGTAGCCCGTTGGTGAACCCCTTCCGGATCGCCATCTCCCCAAATATAATCCGGCAAGATCGCCTTATGGCGCTCATCGATATTATCGCAAACAGCCTGTCCTACCAAATGGGTAGAGATCGCATAAAGCCGTAAGTCATATTTCTTTAACAGATCCTTGATTCCTTGATAATAAGCCGTATCCGTACGTCGGACATCCACATGATCGGGAAGTCCCAATTCCACACCGTCGTATCCGAATTCTTTCGCTTTTTGACAAACTGTTTCCAGTGATAAATCTCCCCACTGGAGGGTATACAATGTTACAGGACGTGCCATAATAGTATTATTTTTAGTCGATTATTTTTATCCATTTATTCTCTGTCGATCCGGTAGCTACAATCGTCTCGATAAACCGCATGCCACGGACACCGTCTTCGGCGGAAGGGAAATCCAAGGTCTCAAGAGCCGGTTCCTCACCAGCCAGAATCGATTGCAAAGCCAAGGCGAAATTCCGATACAAATTAGCGAATGCCTCTATATAGCCTTCCGGATGCCCGCCCGGTGTACGGGAATTATGAGCGGCGATACCCGACATATATCCATTGGAAGTACGGACGATCTCCACCGGACGATCCGGCCAACGCATAACCATCGTATTCGGTTCTTCTTGACGCCATTCCAACCCACCTTTCTCTCCATACACACGAATATTCAAGCCATTCTCTACACCTACGGCGATCTGGCTAGCGGTCAGCACCCCTTTCGCACCTCCCTCATAACGGATCAATGCCGCCCCATCGTCATCCAAAAGACGATCCGGCACGAAGGTATTCAATTCACCGCATAATTCCACGGCCTTCAGCCCTGTTATATATTCCGCCAGATTAAACGCATGCGTCCCGATATCCCCCATGCAACCGGCCTTGCCCGACCGACCGGGATCCACCCGCCAAGCCGCCTGCTTATTAACATCAGCGCAGTCATTATATAGCCAGCCTTGAGGATATTCCACATAAATACGGCGTATCTTACCTAAATCCCCCCTGCGTACCCTTTCCCGAGCCTCCTTCACCATCGGGTAAGCGGTATAGGTATGAGTCAGCATAAACAATTTTCCGGTTTCCTTCACTTTGTCACGTAATTGTTTCGCCTCATCCAAGGTATATGTCATCGGTTTATCCAGCACGACATGAAAACCATGTTCCAACGCCATCATGGCCGGACCGAAATGCACATGATTCGGGGTAACAATAGACACAAAATCCATCCGTTCGCCTTCAGGCAGGGCGGCCTCTTTCTCTATCATTTCCTGATAAGATGCGTAAATACGATTATCCGGTAAAAATAAAGATTGTCCGGTAGCCAATGAATTCTCCGGGCGAGAACTGAAGCATCCACAGACCAACTCGATCTGTCCGTCTAAATTAGCGGCGATACGATGAACGGCCCCGATAAACGAGCCTTGTCCTCCACCGACCATTCCCATTCTGATTTTTCGTTTCATGGTATTATTCCGTTTTATTAAACTAAGGTAATTACATTGTTGATTCACAAAGCTATGAAAAATAACCCTGCGTACGCCAATTTAACAGCTTAATATTTTTTAATTCACAAAATATATCGTTCCTTTGCGTCAAACATTTACCAAAAATATCAACTATGAAGAAAAATGAATTAGTGGCTATCGCCTGTCTGCTTTGTTTTTGTTGTTGTAATGGAACGGAAAAGGAAGTACCTAACCCCGACCTACAAGAGGAATTATCACCCATACAGTTTACGATCGATTTACAAAAGGAAGTATTACCCTTCCCCGTAACCAAGAGTATTCCCGAGCTGAATATCCCTGAGCCTATTCCCCAAAATCCCGATGCCGAGGAAGATCCTTCTACACCAGATATCGATCCGGATAATTTATACAACCGGATCGATTATATCGTATACCAAAGCGGAAAACCGGACATTCTGGTAAAACATAAGCAATTCACGCCTCAAGATCCGGATTTCACGATCATTTATGATTCACTGCCCTCCGGCGACTATCATATTTGTTTCCTAGCCCACTCAGACAAGAATATCTCCGTGTCCGGACAAACCGCACTATTCAGTAAAGTCTCAGATACGTTTCATCTTTTTCTCACCCAAGAAGTACAAACGGGAGAAAGAATCATTAAGGATATCACCTTACAAAGAATCGTCGGTAAAATAGAGTTCATATCCACCGATGCCGTACCTAAAAACCTAAAAAGCTTCACGATAAATGTCTCCAATTATCAAAACAAGATTGACTTAACCACCGGGAATGGCATTTCTCAAAACACGCCTTATACACAAACCGACACTTTTAACGACTCTGATATCGGGAAAACAAATTTCTCCCATTCCTTCTTCACGTTTATCCCGGCTCCGGAATTCATGCTCAAAGCACACCTCTCGGCCAAAAATCAGATAAATGAAGTAACCCGGGAAAGAGAGGTTAATGACATCCTGCCTCTCAAAAATCACATTATTCGTTATACTGGGATTCTCTACACCCCGAAGGAATCAGACGATACCTTCACCCTTGATATATTAAACGGTGGCAAATGGGATAGCCCCATCGACAAAGATCTAAAAGATTAATACAAAGCCGGTGTGCCAAATTTGACACACCGGCTACCTTTTTCCTAACCTTCACACTTATTTTGCGTCTTCTATCTTGAAGAGAGCGTTAAATCCCGTCAAACTAAAGGTCTCACGAACCACATTCCGCATACCGATCAAACGTAAAGACCCTTTCTTGGCAGTCGTCATTTTTTGTAATATTAAAAACAATCGGAGGCCCGCACTACTCACATATTCCAAATCAGAACAATCGACACATACTTTTACTCCCGGATTCTCCCATACCGGCAAAACCTTTTCCTCGCATTCGCGAGCCGTATTCGTATCCAATCTTCCTTTGATCTTAATTACAGTCTCTTCACCTTTTTGGTCAATAACTACTTCCATATCTTTATATTTTATTCGGTTATTTTTTTCTTCATGATAAAGACATTCCGCTCATCTACTCTCTGATAAGAGACCTCATCCATAATCTTCTTGATCAAGAAAATACCCAACCCTCCGATTGGACGGTCTTCGGCAGATAAAGTAATATCAGGGTCTTTTCTTAAAGTCGGATCGAAAGCAATCCCATGATCTATCAAAGTCACGATCAATTCCCCACCTTCCCTGACCAACGAAATGTCTACGGCATCCTCAACATCTCCCTTATACGCATAAAAAATTATATTTGAGACAGCTTCTTCCATCACCAGATTCAGGCTCATCATGAAAGCGGTGCTTAATCCCAATTCTTCTCCAGCTTCCTCCAAGAACTGATTCATCATGGAAAGCTCATGAATATCGTTCTTAATGCGTAATGTTTTTTGCATATATCTGAAAATTTTGCGCTAAAGATATAAAAAAAAGAAATATCCTTTCCTTAAATTTGTATCTTTACCTCCGAATAGTATTTAAAGGTATAGAGTTATGGCTAAAAGATATTTAATAAACATATTCTTATTGATCGCCGTCTTATGCGGGTTCAGTAGTTGCGAGGAGGATCCGTATTATGATCCGTATGAGGAAATCACCTATGATTTATGTAATTATGTATGGACTGATTGGTTTGTCGTAGACGGTTTAGATTGTGAGCAGCAACTTACATTTAATCCGGATGGGAAAGGATGGGATACAAGAATTTATCATTACCCAAGCGGACGCATAGATCGAGAGGAAATTCCATTCTACTGGGACTGGGACAATTACTATACCGATATACTTTATATGGACTATGAAGACGGCCAGACGGTCTTGAAGGACATATGGATAAGCGGCCGAACTTTTGAATGTCAATACAATGGCGAATGGGTGACGTTTAAAGCCTATTAAATGATACTCACCTCTGTTGCGATCATATTAAGGGTATTATCGAATCCGCTTGGTAATGTTTTCCAAAAGCAATTAACCAATCGGTATAACCACCCTTTATTAATCAACTTCTTGACATTCCTACTATTGAGCGTATTCTGTATCATCCCGGCGATCCAAGTTCGCTGGCTTGAGTTGCCTTTCGAATTCTGGAAATATTGTATTCTAGCCGGAATCGTGGGAGCTACCGGGAATGGATTCTTAGTAAAAGCTTTACAATGCGGGGATCTATCGGTACTGGGCCCCATCAATTCCTACAAATCCGTAGTAGGTATTATTGTCGGTATCTTCTTATTAGGGGAGATCCCGAACCTATGGGGTATCGCAGGAATGTCACTGATCGTATATGGGAGCTATTATGTTTTGGATACGATGGATGAGCATTTTTCCTTGGCTCTTTTAAAACGGAAAGAGATTCAATACCGGATATGGGCTATGGTCCTTACAGCTATCGAGGCGGTCTTTATCAAGAAAATCATCTTATATTCATCCACCACCATCTCGTTCATTGTTTGGTGTTGGTTTGGCGCGATTTTCTCTTTCGCTCTTTTATTCGCTTTCAAGGTCCATCTTGTCAAAGAATTCAAGCGAATCAAAATACGGGATATTTCCTCCTACTTTTATTTGGTCCTTTGTATCGGCACCATGCAATACACCACCAATTACGTATTCGATCATATGGAGGTAGGTTATGCGTTAGCCTTGTTCCAACTCTCTACGATCGTAAGTATCTTCTTAGGATACCGTATATTCAAAGAGGAAAATATAACGAAGAAATTGATTGGCTCCGTTATCATGGTAGCGGGATCGGTCATGATCATCTTATTAAAATAATACATTGAGCTTATTTACAGATCAACCGTTCTATCTTATCCTTAAGCGGAAATAGATCTGTTTGAATGGTTCCCCACACTATCTCATCCCGAATCTGATAATACCCATGCACTAACACATGGCGCATGCCTATGACCTCATTCCATGCGATCTCTTGATGTTCCTCCCGAAATTCCTTTGTAATCAAATAAGCCGCCTCCCCTATAATCTCCAAATTCTTGATGACCGCAAAACGCAATATCTTGTTCCTGGAATACTCCTCAAAAGTCACATCTGTCGTGAACTCAATGACATTATTTATCGCCTCCAGCATATGCCGTAGACGTGTATTGTCTTTAGGCTTCTCTCTCATATACCAATATTTTATCCCGATCTACAGAAGAAACGGCAAAATCCTTCAATTGTCCTTCCTCCACCAAATCAACCTTACGATGCAACAATTGGCTTAGAGCTTCCACCATACCCGCATACTTGAATAATGTAATACGAGCGTGGGAGTCAAAACGAACCAGAATATCAATATCGCTATCCTTCGTCTCCTCTCCACGTGAACAGGAACCAAACACCCATGCTTTCTCTATTGGTTGCAAAGAGAAAAAGCCTCTTAGCTTATTAATTATCTGTTGTTTCATCTTTTAGTGATTACCTTGCGCAAATATAAACAATATTCTCACCACAAGAAACAACCTGCAGTAAGAAAACGCTTATTTTATTTACTCTCTCTTTATACAAGAGACAAAAAAACGTTTAACAATAAGGAGATCAACTTACTTGTTTTGACCAAGTTTGATAAAAAAGAGAGGAAATAAAAGTAGTCTCGCCGGGAATCGAACCCGGATCTAAAGTTTAGGAAACTTCTATTCTATCCGTTGAACTACAAGACCAACTCTTTTGAGATTGCAAAAGTATAATCTTTTCCTCAAATAGGCAACCGTTATCGGATGTTTTTCCCGCCTATCCGGAAGCTTCTCATTATTTCCGAAAAAACATGTACGTGTTTCCGGAAAAACATGTACGTCTTTTTCAAGAAACACGTACGTGTTTTCAAGAGCTAATATAACATCAAATAGATCAATCAAATAAGCTTTGCATCACCGATAACGATTTGATTTCCGGAAAATCCGGGAGATGTAGACGGTAATACTCAAGAATACGATGAATAATACGGACCCGCTCTTGCCGGGAAAAACCATAAAGCGACATATTCTCAAAACTGATACGCAGCAAACGGGAAAAGAAAGCGCTCTCCACCTTATTTAAATAATGCCGATGCATCGGGATATGATCCGTAAACACCCCATTCAACATATCGAAATAATATCCCACCCTATGCGATTCCATATTCGGGAAAATACCGAGATGGTGGAGAAGACCTAACAAGAAAACCATATGAAAATTAGCGATACCCTTATCCGCATACTCCAATAGATGTATGGACTCGTATAAATAATCAAATAAACGGGGATCCGACTCCGTATCTTTCACGACCCTAAAAAGAACCTCCGAGAGGAAAAGCGCCAATACATTCTTAACCGGATCACAACAAACATCATTCAGCGGAAAACAAATGCGGGTCTCCTTAATCCGGTGCAAGTCCCGCTTATTCAAGTGCTCCACCTCCATTTCCAGAACGGACAAAGGTATAAACAAAGCCTTCGACACCGTGCTTTTCTTCCCACGGCTACGACTAACCAGATACGAGGCCCGGCCAAACGCCTCCGTATACATATATATAATAGAATATTTATCATTGTAAGGGATCGTATGCAAGACAATCCCCCTCGTTTTACACAACATAATTCGTATCTTTGCGACGATGATTAAGAACAAAGATACTCAAATTAACGTTATACATATAATTAAAGTATAGAATTATGTTGGACTTAACGACCCCTTCTTTATTATTTTCCGCCATATCATTGATATTGTTGGCCTATACGAATCGCTTCCTTTCATACGCCAGCGTAGTGCGTGCCTTGAAAGAAAAGCATCAGCAAACCCATGACCCCAAGGATATCGCCCAGATAGCGAACCTGCGGAAAAGGCTCTATCTGACCCGTTCCATGCAAATATTAGGAATACTCAGTTTGCTGCTCTGCGTGATCGCTATGTTCTTCATTTATGTATCGTGGCAGATTTTCGCCGCATGGATATTTGGCATAGCCTTATTGCTATTAGCGGCGTCGTTATGTGTATGTATCTGGGAAATAAATATTTCCGTTAAAGCCTTGGAAATTCATCTGGAAGATATAAGTTCTAAAGAGAAGTTAAAACAGTGAGTAGTATTAAATTTTCCTTCGAAATGTTTTGCCAGTTCGGAGAGATCGTCTATCTTTGCACTCGCAATCGGGAAATCACTTTCTTAGAACGCTATAAGTGAGAGCTTTGACATTTTGGCCCATTCGTCTATCGGCTAGGACGCAAGATTTTCATTCTTGAAAGAGGGGTTCGATTCCCCTATGGGCTACAATAAACAGGATTAAAAAACAATAAAGAGAAGATCTAGAAATGGCAAATCATAAGTCATCAATCAAGAGAATCAGACAGACAAACGCAAGACGTTTGCGTAACAGATATTACGCAAAGACAGCTAGAAACGCTATGAAAGTTTTGCGCGCTACTGAAGACAAGAATGAGGCACAAGCTTTATTCCCTAAGGTATGCTCTATGTTGGATAAGCTTGCAAAAAAGAACGTTATCCACAAGAACAAGGCCGGTAATCTGAAATCTAAGTTGGCTAAGCACGTTAATGCGCTAGCATAAGCAGAAGGTAATTACTTTTACAAGTATAAAGCCGGACTCTCAATAAGCCCGGCTTTTTTAAACCTAATGGCCCATTCGTCTATCGGCTAGGACGCAAGATTTTCATTCTTGAAAGAGGGGTTCGATTCCCCTATGGGCTACCAATCAAAAGGAGAGAGATAAGTTTATGGCTTATCTCTCTCCTTTTTTACTATACCCGTCCTTTTTTCGCTATTTTCACATCCCCCACTTCGCTATCTCGATAAAAATCACTACATTTGTTAGATTTTTTTGAGGACATAGATAATTACAGATTTTAAAGAAAGATAAACTCATGAGTGAAGAAATTAAGAATACTTCTACAGAGTACTCCGCAGATAGTATTCAAGTACTTGAAGGGTTAGAGGCAGTACGAAAAAGGCCATCCATGTATATTGGCGATACCAGCGAGAAAGGTCTCCATCACTTAGTGTATGAGGTCGTAGATAACTCCATAGACGAAGCGCTAGCCGGATATTGTACATACATCGACGTGGTAATCAATGAGGACAACTCGATCACGGTTACCGACGACGGCCGTGGTATCCCCGTGGATATTCATGAGAAAGAAGGTAAATCAGCCTTGGAGGTAGTACTGACAGTGCTGCACGCCGGCGGTAAGTTCGACAAGGGAACCTATAAAGTATCCGGTGGTTTGCACGGTGTGGGTGTATCTTGCGTAAACGCCCTCTCTACTTATCTGAAAGCGGAAGTTCGCAGGAACGGCAAAGTACATATGCAGGAGTTCTCTTGCGGAAAGCCGTTGCACGACGTACAGGTTATCGATAATACGGATAAAACAGGTACTACGATCTCTTTCAAGCCGGACGGTTCTATCTTTACGGTCACGGAATACAAGTATGATATCTTGGCTACCCGTTTGCGTGAATTAGCGTTCTTGAACGCAGGTATTACGCTACGTCTGACAGATAAGCGAGTTCTGAAAGAAGACGGTTCATTCAAGTCCGAGGTATTCCATTCGGATGAGGGATTGAAAGAGTTTGTCCGCTATATCGACCGTTCTAAAGAGAAACTGATTCCAGACGTAATCCATATCGTTACCGAGAAGCAGGGTATCCCTGTCGAGGTGGCGTTAACTTATAATACTTCTTACAATGAGAGCGTATTCTCTTACGTAAATGATATTAACACGATAGAAGGTGGTACACACTTAGCCGGTTTCCGCCGTGGCCTGACCCGTACGTTGAAAAAGTACGCCGAGGATTCTAAATTATTGGAGAAAGCCAAGGTGGAGATTCAAGGGGATGACTTCCGTGAAGGTTTGACCGCCGTTATCTCTATCAAGGTAGCCGAACCTCAGTTCGAGGGACAGACAAAGACGAAGCTGGGTAATAGCGAGGTTACCGGTGCAGTGGATATGGCGATCGGTGAGGCGTTAGGCTATTATTTGGAAGAACATCCGAAAGAGGCGAAAATAATCGTCGACAAGGTGATCTTGGCCGCTCAAGCCCGTCATGCCGCTCGTAAGGCTCGCGAATTGGTACAACGCAAATCTCCGCTGACAGGAGGTGGGCTTCCCGGTAAATTGGCGGACTGTTCCTCTAAAGACGCGTCGATCTGCGAATTGTTCCTTGTCGAGGGAGACTCCGCAGGTGGTACGGCTAAGCAAGGACGCGACCGTAACTTCCAAGCGATCCTACCATTGCGCGGTAAGATCTTGAACGTGGAGAAAGCGATGGATCATAAGATCTTCGAAAGCGAGGAAATCCAGAACATCTATCGCGCGATGGGCGTAACCGTCGGTACGGAGGATGACCCGAAAGCGTTGAACATGGAGAAGCTGCGTTACCACAAGGTGATTATCATGACCGATGCCGATGTGGACGGTAGCCACATCGCCACATTGATCTTGACCTTCTTCTTCCGCCGTATGCGTTCCTTGATCGAGAACGGATATGTGTATCTGGCGACTCCTCCCCTCTATTTGTGTAAGAAAGGTAAGGTTGAGGAATATTGCTGGACCGAGCAACAACGTCAGCAGTTCATCTTAAAATATGGAGGAGGCAACGAGAACTCGATCCATACACAACGATACAAAGGTTTGGGAGAAATGAACGACCATCAATTGTGGGATACGACCATGAACCCGGAAAACCGTACGTTAAAGCAAATCACGATCGACAACGCAGCCGAGGCTGACCAAATCTTCGCCATGTTGATGGGTGAAGACGTAGGCCCTCGCCGCGAGTTTATCGAGGAAAACGCTACATATGCTAACATAGATGCTTAAAATCATGAAAGTCCGTCGTCCGAATCTAGAGGCCCTATACAAAGAAGTTGATAATTATATACCGGCTAAAGAAAGCCTTCAACCTCCCCGAATAGGAATATCCGCTAACCGGAGAGACGGACTTTCCTGTATAGCCGAGACCTACGTGCAAGCCGTGCTGGATGCGGGGGGAGCCCCGGTACTTATCCCGGTGATCACGGATCTGAAAGCATTGACCGTACTGGTTTCCGAACTAGACGGATTGGTTATGAGCGGGGGTGGAGACATCAATCCGCTCTATTTGCATGAGGAGCCTATCCCGCAATTGCAAGACGTAGATACGCTACGTGACGAATACGATTTGATCTTGCTTCGCTTGGCCGCTAACCGACAAATTCCGATCATGGGTATTTGCCGAGGGCATCAGATCATGAATGTAGCGTTCGAAGGAAGTGTCTATCAAGACATCCATTCACAAGCCGATCACCCGCTATTGAAACACAGCCAGACATTGGCGCGGGAATATCCGTCGCATACGGTAACTCTCGAACCGGGAACGAACCGGTTACGCGCTATTTTCAATGGAGAAGAACAAATCCTTGTCAACTCTTTCCACCATCAAGCGGTAAAAGAGGTCGCCCCCGGATTTAGGGCGACAGCGACCGCCCCGGATGGAATCAATGAGGCTATGGAACATACGGAGAAAACGATATTCGGCGTACAATGGCATCCGGAGGCCATGGCTCCGCAAGGGGATGAGGCCATGAAAGCCCTATTCGCTTACCATATCGAGAATGCCCGCCGTTTCGCGAAAGCCAAAGCGATCCATCAACGGATCGTGACGATCGATTCCCATACAGATACCCCGATGATCTTTCCCGGTGAATTTAATATCGGGGAGAAAGAAGGAGGGAAAGTGAATCTTCCTTTTATGGAAGAAGGGCGTATCGACGCAACCTTTATGGTCGCCTATATCCCGCAAGGTAAACGAGATGAGGCATCCTTACAGGCAGCGACAGCGTATGCGATAGAACGGCTGAATCAAGTAAAACGCCAGCAAACCTTACATCCGGACCGGATGGCTATAGCGACTACCCCCCAAGAGATCCGAACAATCAAAGCGCAAGGGAAAAAAGCGATCTGCCTCGGTATCGAGAACGGGTACGCTTTAGGGAAGCAGATCGAGAACCTACGGATGTTCAAGGAGATGGGAGTTTCTTATATCACCTTATGCCATAATGGGGATAACGATATTTGTGATTCCGCTAGAGGAAAACAGGAATGGAAAGGACTAAGTCCTTTCGGTAAGGAAGTGGTAAAAGAGATGAACCGATTAGGAATCATGGTTGATATCTCGCATGCGGCGGAAAGTACCTTTTATCAGGTAATGGAAGTGAGCGAGACGCCAATCATAGCCTCCCACTCTTCCGCACGTGCGCTTTGCGATCATCCTCGTAACTTAACAGATGATCAGCTGAAAGCACTGGCTGCTCAAGGAGGTGTCGCCCAAATCTGCCTATACAAAGGATTCATCAATAAGGAAGAGGACAAAGCTTCTTTAAGCGACGCTATCCGCCATATCAATCATATCGTGGATTTAATCGGTATCGATCATATAGGAATCGGCTCGGATTTTGACGGAGACGGGGAACTGATCGGTTGCTCGGCTACCAACGAGTTGATTAACATTACCGTCCGACTTTTAGAAGAAGGATATACGGAAGAAGATATACGGAAAATATGGGGTGGAAACTTGCTAAGGGTTATGACCGCTATACAAGATTTCCCAAACAAATAGCAAACGAAAACAACTACATATTATGAAAAAGATCTTATACACAGCAATATGCGCCTGTAGTATCTTATGTGGAGCACAGGCACAGACACCCGGATCGGAAGTACCCAACTTAAAAAAGCTATATGAGTTGACAGACTCTTGCGATGTAAACGTGCGGGCACGATTCTCCCCATTGATCGGGATTTCCGCTAGTATCTCCAATGGTGCTTCCCGGGTGGGGGCCACCTATATCCAATCCATCGTAAAGGCAGGGGGAACTCCGGTTATCATCCCGGCTGTTACTGACGGTAAGGTACTCAGGAATATCGTATCGAATTTAGACGGGCTAGTTCTTATAGGAGGAGCGGATGTAAACCCTCTATGGTATGAGGAGGAGCCTCGGGAAAAGCTGGAGGAAGTCGATCCGGTACGCGATTTGTATGAGTTGAAACTAATCAAGATGGCTACCGACCAAAATATTCCCGTCTTAGGCATATGCCGGGGATTGCAACTGTTGAATGTAGCGTTTGGCGGTACGCTTTACCAAGACATCCCCTCACAACGTGGCGATCATTCTGTCAAGCATAGGCAAGATTTACCCAGTTCGTATGGCTCACACCGTGTCTTTGTTGACGCAAACTCACAGCTAGCCACTATTCTAGGGAAAGATACCTTAGCCGTAAACTCTCTTCATCATCAAGCGATCAAGGAGTTGGCGCCTATCTTCAAGGCTACCGCTTATGCGCCCGACAGTATTATCGAGGCTATCGACGCTTATCCGAACCGATCCATCATGGGAGTTCAATGGCATCCAGAAGCATTGACTTACGGAGGCGACACTACGATGTTAAAGATATTCCACCATCTGATAGGAAAGGCCGAGACTTTCCACCAAGCCAAAGAGATGCACAAGCATTTCCTTTCCGTAGATACACATACCGATACTCCTTTCTGGTTTAAACGTGCCGGATTCAGCATCGCCGACCGGGAACGTAACCGGGTAAACATCCCTAAGATGCAAGAAGGGAAACTAGACGGGGTGTTCCTTGCGGCCTTCATCGGACAAGGTAAACGTGATGAGGCCTCTTTACAAGAAGCCGTACAAAAAGTAACAGGCTTGATCGAAGGTATTCGCAAGCAAGCTGAATTGAATAAGGATTTATGTGGCATCGCCGTTACGAACCAAGACTTCATCCGCTTGAAGAATGAAGGGAAAAAAGCGTTCTTTATCGGTATAGAGAATGGATACGGCATTGGTAAGGATCTGGCGAATATCGCTAAGTTCAAGGCGATGGGTGTCAATTATATCACGCTCTGCCACTCCTACGATAACGATATTTGCGACTCATCCACCCATACCAAGAAAGAATGGGACGGTTTAAGTCCGTTTGGCGAAGAGGTCGTGAAAGAGATGAATCGCCAAGGTATCATGGTGGATATGTCTCATGCCTCTGAGAAGGCATTTTGGGATGTTATCAAATTGTCCAAGGCCCCGATCATCTGCTCGCATTCCTCATCCATGGCGATGTGCAAGCACGACCGTAACCTGACCGACGAACAACTAAAGGCCCTTGCCCAAAATGGAGGCGTAGCGCAAGTTTGCTTGCTCGACCGCTATATCAATGAGGATTATAAAAACGCGAGCCTTACCGACGCGATCGAACATATCGATCATATGGTGAAAGTCGCCGGTATCGATCATGTAGGTATCGGCTCTGATTTTGATGGCGGTGGCGGAATTATCGGTTGCGAAAGTGACAACGATTTCATACAGATCACTGTTAAATTAATAGAGAAAGGATATACAGAGGAAGATATCGCCAAGATATGGGGTGGAAACTTGATGCGTGTATTAGACGAGGTTCAAGCGACTGCCTCCGTAAAAACATTATAAACAAAACAGATTTATGATCAGATTATTTTTTGCGTTATTGAGTTTTGCTCTTTTATCATGTGGAGCCAAAGGAACCAAAGAGACAGGTAATATGCCGGAGATCAAAAAACAACCGATCGCCTCAGCTGTTCCCGATTTCAACGCAGACAGCGCTTACGCCTATGTAGCGAACCAAGTCGCTTTTGGTCCCCGTGTACCTAACACGGCGGCTCATAAAGCATGCGGGGATTACTTAGCATCTGAATTGAAGCGCTTTGGCGCCAAAGTCTACCAACAGGAAGCGATACTGACCGCCTACGACGGAACGAAGCTGGAAGCGAGAAACATCATAGGCTCGTTTGATCCGGAGAATAGTAAACGTATTTTACTATTCGCGCATTGGGACAGCCGTCCCTATTCGGACCACGATCCCGATCCTTCCAAGCACCGAACTCCATTGGACGGGGCGGACGATGGCGGTAGTGGTGTAGGTGCCTTATTGGAAATCGCCCGCCAAATCGGACAAAAAGTCCCGGGTATCGGTATCGATATTATTTTCTTCGATGCGGAGGATTATGGTACGCCGGAATTCGTAACCGATTATACACCGGATAGCTGGTGCCTAGGTACCCAGTTCTGGGCAAAAAATCCGCATGTCCCCAATTATACGGCGGAATACGGAATCTTATTGGATATGGTGGGCGGCAAGAACGCCACGTTTTTCAAGGAGCAACAATCCTTACGTGCGGCAGCCCCGATCGTCGAGATGGTATGGAGCGCGGCCCGCGATCTGGGATATGGCAAATATTTCATTAACGCCACCGGCGGAGCGCTCATAGACGATCACCAATATGTGATTAGCGGACGTAATATCCCGAGTATCGACATTATTAACTACGACCCTGAGTCTAAAACAGGTTTCGCCAGTTATTGGCATACTCAAAAAGATAATATGGAAAATATAGACCGTGAGACTCTAAAAGCTGCCGGTCAAACCGTACTGGAAGTAATATACAATCGATAAAATACTGATAAAATGACAATCAATGAACTTCAAGACAATGTAATCGAAGAATTCTCAGTCTTCGATGATTGGATGGATAAATATGCGTTATTAATAGATCTGGGAAACTCCCTTCCCCCGCTTGATGAGAAATATAAAACGGAAAGCAACTTGATCGAGGGTTGTCAAAGCCGGGTTTGGTTCCAAGCGGATTATGTGGATGGAAAGATTATTTTCCAAGGAGAAAGCGATGCCGTGATCGTAAAAGGTATCGTATCTTTGCTGATACAGATCTTATCGGGCCATACCCCTCAAGAAATCTTGGATGCGGATCTATACTTTATAGACAAGGTAGGATTAAAAGAGCATTTATCCCCTACCCGTTCCAACGGGTTGGTAGCGATGGTGAAGCAAATGCGTCTGTACGCGATGGCTTACCGGGCAAAGGAACAACAATAAAAACAGGTGTTTTCACATGTATATAGGCACGAGCCGATACGTATATACGTGTAAGCCTACACCGATATAGGCATAGCCTCATACGTATATACGCATAAGGTTATGCCTATATACGTATTAAAAACCGAGTGTAAGCTGCTCCGGTAAGAGCGTAAAAGTCTTGCGATGATAAGGCGTGATTCCGTGGGTACGAATCGCTTCCCTGTGGACCTTGGTAGGATAACCTTTATTGTCCAGCCAATGATAAGCGGGGTATTCCAAGGCCAATTCATTCATATAATCATCCCGATAGGTTTTAGCCAATATAGAGGCGGCGGCGATACTCAGGTATTTGCCATCGCCTTTTACTACGGTCGTATGTGGAATATCGGGATAAGGGGTAAAACGGTTTCCATCGATCAATAAATGTTCCGGCCGTACTTTCAATTGCTCGATCGCACGATGCATGGCCAAGAAAGAGGCTTTCAAAATATTAATCTTATCGATCTCTTCCGGGCTAACGATACCTACCGCCCAAGCGATCGCCTCACGCTCGATAACGGGACGAAGCTTATACCGTTTCTTCTCGCTTAATTGCTTGCTATCGTTTAAATCCTCATTCTTAAAATCTTCCGGAAGAATCACGGCGGCGGCGAATACCGCACCCGCCAAGCAGCCTCTTCCCGCCTCATCACACCCAGCCTCTATACGCCCGGTTTCCATATAGGGTAATAACATGTATCTATCTCTTTTTATCGTAAAACACGCCACATGCTTACGATGCTCATTCAAGCATCCTTACAATGGGCATCGTAAGCACCTTTAAATGCCCATCATAAGCTCCATTGAATGGGCATCGTAATTTTAACTATTCAAATCCTTCACAATCCAAGGGCGAAGCACGAACCAAGCGAATGCCGTAGCGGCGATCACCCCGCAAGTATTCGCCAAGAAATCAAACCAATCCCCACCCCGGTACGTCGTACAATATTCTTGCAATATCTCAATAATCCCACTCATAACGATCGGGCATAAAACCGCCCCGATCCAAGCATGCCATAATACCGTCTCATACTTCCGGTGATTCCGCAAGAACTCCAGCCATAGCATACCCGACATCCCCCCATACATACAGAAATGAACCACCTTGTCCACACCCGGGAATAAAGGGATATCATCCATCCTCGGCGGCTTAAAGAACGACAAGTAAATAACGATCAATATAATCGCCAGTGAAAACGGATATTTCTTAATATAATACATCATACTCAAAACATCTTCCGAACTCGTTCCACACCTGCGATGAACGTATCGATCTCCTCTTTCGTATTATAAAAGGAGAAAGACGCCCGCACCGTCCCCTCGATCCCTAAGGCATGCATCAAAGGCTGGGCACAATGATGCCCTGTACGAACCGCTATTCCCAAACGGTCCAGCAACATCCCCATATCGTAATGATGGATATTACCCACCAAAAAAGAAAGCACCGCTCCTTTATGATCCGCTTGTCCGAAAATACGCATCCCTTCGATCGTATTTAATCCAGCGGTCGCATATCGCAAAAGCTCATCCTCATAAGCAGCTATATTCTCTATACCGATCCGGTCTACATACCGCAAGGCTTCCGCCAACGCCGTGCTACCAATATAATCCGGAGTTCCCGCCTCAAACTTAAAGGGAAGCTCATTAAAAGTTGTCTTCTCGAACGAGACCGTAGCGATCATCTCGCCTCCTCCCTGATACGGAGGAAGTTTATCCAACCACTCCTCTTTACCATACAAGACCCCGATACCCGTCGGTCCGTAAATCTTATGACCAGAGAAAACATAGAACTCCGCATCCAAGTCCTGCACATCCACCTTCATATGCGGAACGGCTTGAGCCCCGTCTACCAACACCGGTACGCCTTGTTCATGAGCGATCTCGATCATCTCCTTTACCGGATTCACCGTACCCAAGACATTAGACACATGAGTCACGGAAACCAAACGAGTCTTATCCGAGAATAATTTACGATACTCATCCAGATTCAACTCCCCTTTCTCATTCATCGGGATCACCTTCAACGTAATACCTTTCCGGGCCGCTTGTATCTGCCAAGGAACGATATTGGAATGATGCTCCATCACGGACACGATCACCTCATCCCCTGCCGACATACATTCATCCGTAAAGCTGGAAGCGATCAAATTAATGGATTCCGTAGTTCCCCGGGTAAAAATAATCTCATTCGAGGAACGGGCATTCAAGAAATGCTGTACCGTTTTGCGAGCCTCCTCATGCGCCTCTGTCGCCGCTTGGCTCAAGAAATGTACGCCTCGGTGGATATTGGCGTTTACGTTATAATATCCATTCTCTATCTTTTCTACCACTTGACGAGGTTTCTGGGTAGTAGCGCCATTATCAAAATATATCAGCGGTTTATCGTATATCTTATGATCCAAGATCGGAAAGTCTTTTCGGATCGCTTGAACGTCTAACATAGTCTTACTTCTTTTTGTCTTAAAATTACGAGAGCCAAAGATACAAAAAAAAGGCTTTCTCGCTGAAAGAAAGCCTTTTTTATCATTACCTAACAGATATTACGCCTACACTTTATCCTCTACTCGCACACCTACTTTTCTCTTCCAAAGTCAAAGTACGGAGACTCTGTACGGGCGTTATCCATTAAGGATGCTAGTTCTTTTACCTTATCGGGATACTTCTCCGCTAGATTCGTATCCTCATGTATATCATTACTTAAATCATACAGTTCCAATATAGTCTCACCCACGATCGGTTGCCGGATTAGTTTCCATTTACCGGAGCGTAATGCTTCCCGGCCATTCAATTCGTGAAATTCCCAATATAAATAATCATGGGCCTGTTGATTTTTCTTTGATAACAAGGTTGGTAAGAAAGAGATTCCATCCGTCTGCTCGGGCAAAACCGTACCTGTAAGCTCTGCCAACGTAGGCATGACATCCCAGAATGCGCTTATATGATCCGATTGAGCTCCGGCCTTGATCGTACCCGGGCACCATGCCACCATAGGTATACGGATACCTCCTTCATATACATCCCGTTTGATCCCCCTGAAAGGTCCGTAGCTCTTGAAAAAGTCCGGATCAGCTCCACCCTCATGATGCGGGCCGTTATCACTGGTAAAAATCACGATCGTATTCTTATCCAAACCCAACTCTTTCAATTCAGCCATTACATCCCCCACGTATTTATCCAACCGGGAGACCATGGCGGCAAAGGAGGCCAAGGGCTTCTCCGAGGTGTTATAACCGCCATACACTTTATCAAACTTACCAATATAAGGAGTCTCCTCGAATGAGTTCTCGTACATCTTATAAATAGAATCATGCGGAAGATTCAATTCCGCATGAGGCAGCGTATAGGTAAGCATCGCAAAGAACGGTTGCTCCTTATGATCCCGGATGAACTTCAATGCTTGCTCATGAATCAAATCTTGTGAATATGTCTTGCAAGCATTGTTCTCGTTTTCAGGAAAAAGAACCTTCTCCTCATTATGCCATAAATGATCCGGATAGAAGGAATGCGACTGGCGTTGGCAATTATACCCATAAAACTCATCGAAGCCCATCTTATTAGGAATGGAGACAGAGCCCGGATTTCCCAACCCCCATTTACCAAAGATACCGGTCGTATAACCGGCCGATTTCATTAATTTACCCAACGTATAGGTATCTTCCCGCATCGGCTGTTGGCCTTCGGGCGTGATCTCCCGGTTTCCCCGGACTTGCGTATGTCCCGTATGCAATCCGGTCATCAAGGAGCAACGGGAAGGGGCACTCACCGTACATCCGGCATAATGCTGCGTAAACAACATTCCCTCCTTCGCCATCCGGTCTATATTGGGAGTCTTGATAATCTGTTGGCCATAACAGCCAACATCTCCATAGCCTAAATCATCGGCCAAGATATACACAACATTCATAGGACGCTCCGGAGTTTTTTCGCAACCGGACATTCCGATAAGCAGCAATGTCCCGGATATACATAAAGTCAATTGTGTTTTCATATACCTTTAAAATAAATAGAAGTGTTAGAAACCAATTACAATCTTCTGATCCTGATTCGTAGACAAGCGGTTCGTCCGTACCTTAACCCTTCCCATACGATCCGAGGCATCGAAGTACCAGCCTTCTTGTCCGGCATTGAACGCTTCGGGGGAGATGGCAGATAGCGGCTTCCCGGCTACGGTTACGTTTGACGGGCTGGACTCCGAGCGGACATCCAATAGGTAAGTACGCTCTTGGTAACGTCCTTTATAATCTCCTTTCGCTTTCGCTATATCCACGGTGATCGTTCCTTTCTCACCTTTCGGGGAGGAAACAGAGATCAAGGTACGGGCAAACTCGCCTTTCTTATAATCACGGGTGAGACCGTCATCCTCATATAAATTGAAAGAGGTGTTTCCGTAGGGATATAAGTCCAAGGTCAAGACATCCGCAGGTTTCTCGCCGACATAATTCATATCCGGGTACATCGGGATAATGGCGCCTTGACGGATAAATACCGGGCAAATATCCAGTTTAGCCTCATATTTATCCAACCACTTGCCACCCTCGTATGTCTTTCCGGTCCAATAGTCGTACCATTCTCCGGCAGGGAAGTAGATACTGTCGCGTACGTTCTTACGGGTATATACAGGAGCAACCATCATCCACTCGCCACTCATAAATTGATATTGGGTGGTCGTATCACGGGTAACCACGTCATCCGGGAATTCCAGTACCATCGCACGAGCCATCGGTACACCGGTCGTATGCGCCTCATGACAATAGGTATAGGCGTACGGGTTCAGACGCATCTTCAGCTTTAGGAATTTACGGTTGATATCCGTGTACGGATGCCCATATACCCAAGGCTGACGGTCGGCATCCGCCCAGCCGCTCATGGTCATAAAGATCGGGGTGAAGACCTTCCATTGCAAGTCGCGGGTATAGGTTTTCGGGGAACCGCCGAAGATACCGTCCACATCGCTAGTAGCGGCGTTCATGGCGGAAAGGCCGGCACCCGTGATCGTCGGGATATGGTAACGGATATAATCCCAGTTGCTCACTTGATCACCGCTCCATACCGTAGAATACCGCTGGGTTCCGGCCCAACCGCAAACAGCCCATACGAAACCCCGTTCGTTCGTATTGTTCTCGATACCCTCGAATGCGGATTTACAGCCGTTCAAGGCAAACTCATAGCCTTCTCCAACCCAAGCCACATCCAATTTACACAGGCGGGTACCACATTTACCAACCTCGTAGGCAATCTTATCCACACCATTCTCTGTCCACAAGCCCGTATGGAAACCTCGTTTACCTAATTCCGTCACAACAGAATCCAATTTCACATAGCCGCAACCATAGCCATCGTTCGGCAAGATCCAGCCACGGGGCATATCATATTCCACATATTTATCAGCAACTTGGCTGATTACGTCCGGGGTGGATTGAGGCCATCCGGTGCGCTGTTCCCCTTTGTTATAGCAGTCGGCGTCTCCCATCGTAAGCATCCACATCGCCGGCATAAAAGGTTTTCCGGTGATATCCGTATAGTCGTTCAATAGGTCTTTCAAGGAAGGGCCGTAGAAGTAGAACGCATCAAAGCGATTCTCGTTATGCGTCAACTGACTGGTGAAGCCCATCAGCTTAAAGCCATCATCACAGTTCTTGTCCAGCATCTCCGTGCCGTTGAAGGCATAATGGCCCGGGGCAAACGTATTGCGGAATACGCCATATCCTTTCGTGGACATATAGAAGGGAGCCGGGTTAGAGGATTGATCCTCATCCCAACCGGTCACCTCGATATCCGCTTCCTTCCCGGCGTATGAGAAATTACCTTGTTGCATACCGCAACCGTAGAAATCCTCATCACCGCTACGGCGCATCGTTTGGGTCGTTTTCAGTCCGAAGGCAAGTGGTTCGGCCTCCTCGTAGATCACGGCACGGTTATTCTTGTCATACATGGCGAAACGAATAGGGTTCTTATAGACACGTACGACACATTGGGGAGTCGTGAACTTATAATAGCTGCCGTTGTCGGCCATGGAGACTCTCGGGTTCTTTACCCCATAATCCACAACGATCGAGTTTGCCGCCGGATTGGTATATGCCCCATCCGGTGCCAACCAGATACGGAAGATATCATCCCGGTAAAACATCAACTTAACCTTAGCGTACCCGGAGACGAACTCATATTCCGTGTTGCTGATCTTATTGAACTTCGTCAACTTACCCAAGTTCATACGGGCGGCGAACAGGTTCGCTTTTAATACGTTGTTTGACGAACGCTCATCCTTCGGGTATTGGATAGCGAACTCTATTTTATAGGAGCCCATCTGGGTTAGGTCGGTAGCAGGGAAAGCTACCTCATATTCCTCTTGTTTAGCGATCGGATGCCCGGAGGCGGTTACCGTGGCGGTTAGTTTCTGACCGTTGTTCAAGGAGGCGGTTACCGTGAAATCCTCGTCTACGGGCTGGGAACCAACGTTCTTCAGCTTCACTTTCAACACGTCTTCCTTCGTGAACGTATTCCCGGTTTCTTGGTGTGAGGTCACTTTCTCCAAAGCCAAATCATGCGCGAAAGGCTCTGTCAGCTCAATATCATCGACCATCCAGTACCAAGAGAAGATATCCCGCCAGAAGAAACGCAAGTAGACGGTTTTCTGGTTCGCGGCTACCTCGCTGATGTTAATCTCCTCATTCACCGGGGCGTGAAGCTGGGTAGCGGCGGGGATCTTATCCATCACGTTATACTCTTTCCAATTCACCCCGTCGTTGCTGACGCCAACCCAAAGGCCGGCACGTTTTCCGGTGAACCAATTATTCCAACGAAACAAGTGCTGGAATTTCAATACCACATCGTTCTTTCCCGCACAATCGATAGCGCTGGTCTGGAAATAGCCGTTCGGGTATTCCTCCCGTTGATTCCACTTCGTGATCTCCTCCCCGGTGACTACGCCCGGCCGGAATTGCATATGATAGCCACGACTCGTAGAGGCGATGGGAGGCGCTTGTTGCTCAAACTGGAAAGAGCCGGGATAAGGCTGATCGGTTACAATCCATTCACACTTTGCCGATTTCGTCGAATCGACAATCATCCAGCCGTCGGGTAATTTCCCGGCGGAGAAATCTTCTTTCCAAAAACTTTGTTGTGCGGACAGGGAGGAAACGCAACCTGTCAGAAGCATGGATACAATTAGACTTTTTATCATTTGAATTAGTTGATTAGATTTAGGCAGTAAAGATAGTCTTAATTTACGAGGGTTCGCAAACGTTCGCGTGATTTTTATTCTCTTTTCGCTGGGCAGAAACGTGTTATTATCAATGGAATCCTTCTATCTTTGCGTATGTACAACCTTGTCATATAAATCAATAAACATATATCATGAACAGACATTTATTCTTGAGCCTTTTACTGGCCCTTTTCGCTTCCAGTACGCTTTCTGCCGATAACCTTAAAATCGAGCCGGCCTTCTGGTGGAGCGGTATGAAGAACCCGGAACTCCAGCTGATGGTGTATGGTAAGGATATCGCCGGATATCTCCCTAGCGTGAAATATCCCGGCGTACAGTTGAAAAGCTCGGTAGCGTTGGAAAGCCCGAATTACCTATTGATCTATCTGGACGTGGAAAAGGCCAAGCCCGGCAGGTTTGATATCACGTTCACGAAGGACAAAAAGAGTTTCAATTACTCGTATGAGTTGAAGGCCCGTAAACCGAACGCCGATCGGATCAAGGGGTTTGACTCTTCCGACGTGCTTTATCTCATCATGCCGGATCGTTTCGCGAACGGAGATCCCTCGAACGATCAGATCCCGATGCGCACCGCTTATAAGGTAGACCGTAACAGCCCGAACGCCCGTCACGGAGGTGACTTGGCCGGTATCGAACAGCATTTGGATTATATCGAAGATCTGGGCGTTACCGCTATCTGGCTGAACCCGGTATTGGAGAATGATATGGAGGGAGGCTCTTATCACGGATATGCCACGACGGATTATTATCGGGTAGACCCACGCTTCGGCACGAACGAGGATTACGTCCGCTTGATCGAGAAGACACACGAGCGGGGCATGCGTGTCGTAATGGATATGATCTTCAACCATTGTGGAAGCGATCATCCTTGGATGAAAGATATCCCTAGCCACGACTGGTTTAATAATCTCGATAACTACGTGCAGACCAACCACGATAAAGAGGCTTATTTCGATCCTTACGTGTCGGATTATGATAAGGAGACGATGCTGAACGGCTGGTTTGTCCCGAGCATGCCGGACTTGAACCAAAAGAACCCACATGTAGCCAAATACCTTATCCAGAACTCTATCTGGTGGATCGAGTATTGCGGCGTGGATGGTATCCGTCAAGATACGTATCCGTATGCCGACGTGGACATGATGCGGAATTGGTGTACGGAGGTCATGAACGAGTATCCGGAGTATAACATCGTAGGCGAGGCGTGGATGAACTACACGATCGGTTCCGCTTATTGGCAGAAAGGCAGCCGGTTGAACTTCGGGCAGGATACCGAGCTGAAATCGGTAATGGATTTCCGCTTGATGGGTATCGCGAGTAAGGCGTTCCATGAGGAGACTGGGTATTCCGGAGGCTTGCACACGATCTTCGAGCATATGTGTTATGATTATGTATATCCCGATATCTATAACGTATTGCGTTTCTTGGAGAACCATGATACGGATCGTTTTCTTCCCTCCATGCCTAAGTCTGTCGATGATTTGTACGCGTTCAAGCAAGGGGTGACATTCTTGTTGACGATCCCCGGTATTCCCCAGCTCTATTACGGGCAGGAGTTGCTGATGAATGGCACCAAGGAGAAGGGAGACGGATATATCCGCTTGGATGTTCCCGGTGGCTGGCCCGGCGACAAGGTGAATCAATTCGAGGCATCCGGTCGCAGCGAGGTGCAAAATGACGCATGGAATTTCCTCCGGACTTTATTGAAATGGCGCAAGGGCAACGATATCATCGCTAAGGGCAAGATGAAACATTTCATGGTGAACCAAGGTGTCTATGTTTACGAGCGCAGTCTGGATGGCCGGAGCGTATTGGTCTTGATGAATGGCAGCGATAAGGAGGTGAACCTCCCGTTGGCCCGCTATGCGGAAGTATTGCGAGGTAAAACCTCCGGAAAAGAGATATTAACCGGAAAGGAGATTCCATTGGGAGACGAATTATCCTTGGCACCAAAAGGGATCTTCGTGCTGGAAATGTGATACCATTAGCCCCGATGATTTTTCATTCGGGGACCTATTTATAGATTACTAATAATTAAATCGGGAGGCCTCTTAAACCTCCCGATTTTCTTTTCATATATACTATTTTAATCTCTTTTCAAGAATCAATTGATGCCTGCATTGAATGCCGTTCTCCCAGATAGGCTCGGCATAGTTCCGTACGAAATAATCGCGATCTACGGCTACCAAGTCAAAGCCTTCCTGTTGATAAAGCATCATCGGGCCGGCGGCTGAGGTTCCGGTGCAAATACGCAAAAGCTCGACATCTTGAGCCGGAGCCCATTTATTAGATACATGCCGTAATAGTTTCCGGGCGATTCCTCGCCGACGGAAGATATCCGCCACGGCAAGATTCATGATCTCCGCCTTGCCACCCTCCTCCTTGCGAACCACGATCACGCCGGCAACGGAATTTCGTACCGTAGCGATAAAGCAATCCGAATCCTTTAGGTAAGCCTCTACTTTCTCCCGATCCGGATCGGCTTCCAGCAGTAACTCATAAGGAGGAAATAAAGCTACTTGTATCTCCGGCTCCCCGCCCACGACGATCTCTACTATATTTCCGTCAGGATCTCGGATTACACCCTCATAGTAACCATCCCCGGAAGTGCGGGTCTCACCGGCGATCGTGTATCCATCCATCCGGAAACGTTCGATCATTTGATCCACTTGCTCCTTCGTATCCGCATGAAAAGCCAGATGAGCCAAGCCGATATGATCCTTGTCGTAGGTATCGGAGATATCTTGCCGTTGCATAATCTCTAAAGCAGGACCACTCTCGAAAGAGACAAAATAAGAAGCGAACCCTTTCTTTGGATTCACATATTTCTCATTACTCTTACCGTTGAAGTATTTTACATAAAAATCCCGTAAACGTTCCAAATGATTCGTCCACAGG
This sequence comes from Parabacteroides sp. AF39-10AC, assembly GCF_003635405.1. Taxonomy (NCBI): domain Bacteria; kingdom Pseudomonadati; phylum Bacteroidota; class Bacteroidia; order Bacteroidales; family Tannerellaceae; genus Parabacteroides; species Parabacteroides sp. AF39-10AC. The sequence goes on from NZ_QTLP01000003.1 coordinate 205,160, forward strand.
GCGATGTGTGTTAACTGCATAAGTTGGAGGTTTTAATTTGTCACTGCCAAAGATATAAAAAAATCAGACATGGTTCCCTACATTATCGTCGGGATAATCCATGTCTGATTACTGTTTTCTTCTTATTCGCGATTATTTACAAATCCGGCAACCGGCGCATTTAGCCAGTTCACCGCGGAAACGTTTCTCTACCAGTTTATGCAAACGGTCTTTCAACGCCTCCAAGCGTACATGGTCGATCACGTCGGAAGTGAAAGCCACGCTCAATAACATACGGGCCTCGTCACGCAGGATACCGCGGCTTTGCATATAGAACAAAGCGTTCTCATCTAACTGACCGGTCGTCATACCGTGCGAGCATTTTACGTCGTCCGCGTAAATCTCCAATTGCGGCTTACTGTACATACGGGCCTCACGGGTAGCGCACAGATTACGGTTCGTCTGGTAAGCGGCGGTCTTCTGGGCATCCTCTTTCACCAAGATACGTCCGCTAAAGACACCTACGGCATGATCATTCAGTACATTCTTGAACAGCTCGTTGCTGGTACAATTCGGAACCGCATGGGTGATATGGCTATAGGTATCCATCTGTTGCTCCTTGTCCAGAACGGACATACCGCATAAGGTAGACTCGGCATACTCGCCATTCAGTTCCACGTAATAATTGTTGCGAGTCAAGCCATTCGTCAACGTAATGCCGTTTACCAAGACATTGGTCGAAGCCGCCTGCTTTACGTGTACGGAAGAGAAACGGGTCGTAGACTCGCTGCTTTCTTCCAAATCATAATAATCAAAGCGAGCACCTTCCTCCGCGAAAATCTCAACCACTTGAGTCGCCAAGAATTTCACGTCGTCGATACTATGATCGCAAACCAATAGCTTCGCTTCCGAATGAGGTTCCATAATCACCAGAACACGACGGTTCGCCATCGTATCCACATCGCTACGGAAAATATTCACCAATTGGATAGGACGCTCAACCACGACATTTTTCGGTACATACACCACGAAACCATCTTGGGTTAACATCGTATTCAACGCGATAATACCATCCTTGCTACTCGGCGCCGCCTTTCCGTAATACTTGGAAGCGATCTTCGGATATTGCTCCGTAAAAGCCTTCAACCCTCCAGCATACACGCCTTCCGGCAAATGCGCTTTTGGCAATTCCTTATCGTAAAACGTATCGTTCACGACAAAGTATAACGACGTGCTTAAGTTCGGCACGTCACAACGGAACACGTCATAAGGATTCACCGGGATAGCGACCCGGTTGATATTCAAACCGTAATCCGGAGCGAACGCTTGGGCTACATCCGTATATTTATAATCCTCGCTTCTCGTGGAGGGGAATCCGAGTCGCTCAAAGTTCGCCAAGGCATCAGCCCTAAGGGCATTCATCACCGGCGTACTATGACGACATACCAGATCCTCACATTGGGCGAAAAGATCGATATATTGTTGCTCGGCCTTCATATTACTCATCTCCCATCTCTTTCTTGATCCAGTCGTAACCTTTCTCTTCCAGTTCCAAGGCCAATTCCGGACCGGCGGTCTTCACGATACGGCCTTTGTAAAGCACATGAACCACATCCGGCTTGATGTAATCCAGCAGACGCTGATAGTGCGTGATTACGATAGCGGCATTCTCCGGAGTCCTCAACTGGTTCACGCCATGCGCTACGATACGCAAGGCATCGATATCCAAACCACTATCCGTCTCATCCAAGATCGCCAATTTCGGCTCCAGCATCGCCATCTGGAAGATCTCGTTCCGCTTTTTCTCTCCACCGGAGAAACCTTCGTTCACGCTACGGCTGGCCAGTTTATTATCCAGCTCGACGATCGCACGTTTCTCACGCATCAATTTCAAGAAGTCCGTAGCCGAAACCGGTTCCAGACCGTTATATTTACGGTGCTCGTTCAACGCCGCACGCATAAAGTTCACCATACTAACTCCCGGGATCTCGACCGGATATTGGAAGCTCAAGAAAATACCCTCACGGCTACGATCCTCGGGAGAAAGATCCAGCAGATTCTTACCGTTGAAGATAACCTCTCCTTCCGTTACCTCAAAAGCGGGATTACCTACCAATACACTACTTAACGTACTTTTTCCGGAACCGTTCGGTCCCATGATAGCATGTACCTCACCCGCTTTCACCGACAGGTTGATACCTTTCAATATCTCTTTGCCATTTACGTTGGCATGTAAATTCTTAACCTCTAACATCTTTTCTAATTGAAAATTGAAAGTTGAAAATTGAAAATTATTCTATCCTACGCTGCCTTCCAGCGAGATCGTTAGTAATTTCTGAGCCTCGACGGCGAACTCCATCGGTAACTTATTCATTACCTCACGGGCATATCCATTCACGATCAAACCGACAGCCTCTTCTACCGAGATACCCCGTTGCTGGCAGTAGAACAATTGCTCCTCGCTGATCTTACTCGTCGTAGCCTCATGCTCCACGATCGCCGTCTCATTCTGAATATCAGCGTAAGGGAACGTATGAGCTCCACAAGTAGAGCTTAGTAACAAACTATCGCATTGGCTATGGTTACGGGCGCCTTCCGCACGGGCGGACACCTTTACCAATCCCCGATAGCTATTCTGGCTATGACCGGCAGAGATACCCTTGGATACGATCGTACTTTTCGTATTCTTACCCAGATGGATCATCTTCGTACCCGTATCGGCCTGTTGGTAATTATTGGTCACGGCAACCGAGTAAAACTCACCTACCGAGTTATCACCCGCCAAGATACAGCTAGGATATTTCCAAGTGATCGCCGAACCGGTCTCTACTTGCGTCCAAGAGATCTTGCTACCCTCACCTTTGCACAAACCTCGTTTCGTCACGAAGTTATAGATACCGCCTTTACCTTCCTTATCACCCGGATACCAGTTCTGTACGGTAGAATACTTCACCTCAGCACGCTCGTTCGCCACGATCTCCACGATAGCGGCATGCAATTGGTTCTCGTCACGCATCGGTGCCGTACATCCTTCCAGATAACTTACATACGCCTCATCGTCAGCGACAATCAAGGTACGCTCGAACTGTCCGGTATTAGCGGCATTGATACGGAAATACGTACTCAACTCCATCGGGCAACGTACGCCCTTCGGTATATAAACAAACGAACCGTCCGAGAACACGGCCGAATTCAAGGCGGCGAAGAAATTATCACGATAACTAACCACGCTGCCCAAATATTTCTGCACCAAGTCCGGATGATGTTGTACAGCCTCGCTGAACGAACAGAAAATAATCCCCTTCTCCGCGAGATTCTCCTTGAAAGTAGTCTTCACGGAAACACTATCCATCACGGCATCTACCGCCATTCCGCTTAAATGCTTCTGTTCTTCCAAAGGAATACCCAGTTTATCGAATGTTTTCAACAACTCAGGATCTACCTCATCCAAGCTCTTTGGTCCCTCTTTTTTCTTAGGGGCGGCATAATAGATAATGTCCTGATAATCGATCGGCGGGATATTCAAGTGAGGCCATGTAGGCATCTCCAACGTCTGCCAATGGCGAAAAGCCTTCAAACGGAACTCGAGTAACCATTCCGGCTCGTTCTTCTTGGCAGAGATAATACGGACCGTCTCCTCGTCTAATCCACGATGGATCACCTCCGTATCAATATCGGTAACGAAGCCATATTTATAATCTCCGCTCGTTACCTCATTAATTATATGATTTGAATCCTGCATAATTAAAAATTAACCATTGATAAAAGCCCTTCATTCTCCTAATGAAAACAAATTATGTGGGAAAATTGTTGGTACTATTTGCTTCACGCTATAATAAAAACGAGATTCTATCTTTGATTGGCGATGAATCAAGACCGATCCGCGATCCACGAACTCCAGCGCGTTCAACAGCAAACTGGTAAAGACCAAAACGACCAACAACCCGAAAAAACCACCAAACAAATGGTTGATAACACTCAACGGTGTCGCCCCTACCACCTTGGTAACCAGTTCACCCGCTAGGATAAATACCCCCATAATCAAGATAAAACCCGCTATATAACTCAAGATCGTAACCCCTTCTTCCGGAAACCAACCCAACGCCAAGATATATCCTTTCAGCCAAGCCGCCGCTTTCCCGCAGAAAAAGATCGCGATCACTAGGGCTATAAGCGAAACAACCTGTTTGATGATTCCATCAAACAGGCCTTTCACAAATCCTATCCCTGCCAGACATAGCAATGTAATGTCCAACCAGTTCATCGTTATAACGTCTTCTTAATTTCTGTCTCTTCGTAAGCCTCGATCATATCGCCTACTTGGATATCGTTGAAGTTCGTAATATTCAAACCGCAATCCAAGCCAGCCACGACCTCTTTCGCATCGTCCTTGAAACGTTTCAAAGAGCCTAGCTCGCCGGCATAGATCACGATACCGTCACGTATCAAGCGGATCTTGTTCGTACGCTTGATCTTGCCTTCCTTAACCATACATCCGGCAACCGTACCGACCTTGGTGATCTTGAATACCTGCCGAACTTCCACATAAGCGGTAATCTCCTCCTTGATCTCCGGAGAAAGCATGCCTTCCATAGCGCTCTTCACCTCCTCGATCGCATCGTAGATGATAGAGTACAAACGGATCTCTACACCTTCCTTCTCGGCGTTTCTACGCGCTTGCAAAGACGGACGAACTTGGAATCCGATAATGATAGCGTTCGAAGCCGCCGCCAAAACCACATCCGACTCGGAAATCTGGCCAACCGCCTTGTGAATTACGTTCACCTGAATCTCCTCTGTAGACAAACGGATCAAGGAGTCGGACAATGCCTCTACGGAACCATCCACGTCACCCTTCACGATCACGTTCAACTCTTGGAAATTACCCACGGCGATACGACGTCCGATATCATCCAAGGTAAGCATCTTCTGCGTACGAAGACCTAACTCACGCTGCAATTGCTCACGACGGTTAGCGATCTCACGCGCCTCTTGCTCAGTCTCCAATACATTAAATGTATCACCGGCCTGAGGAGCACCGTTCAAACCGAGAATCAATACCGGCTCGGAAGGACCAGCCTTCTCCACCCGTTGATTACGCTCGTTGAACATCGCTTTGATACGTCCTTGATGAGTTCCCGCCAAAACGATATCTCCCATCTTCAACGTACCGTTCTCCACCAATATGGTAGATACATAGCCACGTCCCTTGTCCAAAGAAGACTCGATGATAGAACCAACCGCACGTTTTTTCGGATTCGCTTTCAAATCCAACAGGTCGGCCTCCAACAAGACCTTCTCCAACAACTCCTCGACACCGATACCTTTCTTAGCGGAGATCTCTTGACTCTGGTACTTACCCCCCCAGTCTTCCACCAAGTAATTCATATTCGCCAACTCCTCCTTGATCTTCTCAGGATTAGCATGTGGCTTATCGATTTTATTAATAGCGAAAACAATAGGAACGCCGGCAGCCGAAGCGTGATTAATCGCCTCAATCGTCTGAGGCATCACGTTATCATCAGCGGCCACGATAATAATCGCGATATCCGTCACCTTCGCGCCACGGGCACGCATAGCGGTAAACGCCTCATGACCCGGAGTATCCAAGAACGTGATACGGCGGCCATTCTGCAACTTCACGTTGTAGGCTCCGATATGCTGCGTGATACCACCGGCCTCACCAGCGATTACGTTCGCGCTACGGATATTATCCAATAAAGAAGTCTTACCATGGTCAACGTGTCCCATCACCGTTACGATAGGCGGACGGGCTACCCAATCCTCCTCGTTATCATCTTCCTCATCAGCGTTGATCGCCTCGACAACATCCGCGCTTACATATTCAGTCTTATAACCGAACTCCTCAGCCACGATATTGATCGTCTCCGCATCCAGGCGCTGATTGATCGAAACCATAAGGCCGATGCTCATGCAAGTACCGATAACCTCCGTTACAGATACGTCCATCATGTTCGCCAAGTCGTTGGCCGTAACGAACTCGGTCAGCTTCAATACCTTGCTTTCCAGTTCTTCCTGTTCCATCAACTCGTGCTCACGTTTCACAGCGGCGTCACGTTTATCACGACGGTATTTAGCCCCCTTATTATTCTTATTATTCTTGTTGGTCAAGCGAGCCAAAGTCTCCTTGATCTGCTTTTGAACATCCTCTTCGCTAACTTCCGCTTTCACCGGCTTCTTCAAGCGAGGCTTACGGTCGTTATTCGGACGATCGTCACGATTCGGGCGCGGATAATTCGTACCCGGCGTATTATTCACGTCTACTCGATCTTTCTTGATACGTTTACGCTTCTTCTTAGCGTCACCTTCCTCACCCGGTTTAGCAGGAGCGTTCGGTTTAATCAAAGTAGGCGAATTCGGACTCTTATGAGGAGCGCCCGGACCGTTGCTATTATTACCCGGCCGATTGTTATTAAACTTTTGCTTCTCATCACGCTCTTTCCGCTTCTCCTCCTTCGTTTTCTTCTTCGGACGAGTCGATTGGTTAAGCGCATCCAAGTCAATCTTACCGGTTACCTTGATCTTTGATTCCAATTTAACCGAGTTCAAACGGAAAAGATTATCGTCTTTTTCCTCGGTCTTCTCTACTTCCTGTTCCGGTTTCACACTTTCCACCTTAGGTTCCGCAACAACCGGTTGCTTCTCTACGGTTTTTTCTTTTTCCACTTCCACTACTATAACTTTTTCTTCTTTTTTCTCCGTGGGAGCCTGCGCAGGCTGCGCGGGTTTAACAGGAGCTTGAGCAGCGGGAGCGGCAGGCGCTTCCTTCACTTTCGGCTCTTCCTTTACCTTAGGCTCTTCTTTCACCTTCGGCTCCTCTTTAGCCTTCGGCTCTTCCTGCTGTTTTTTATGTTGTCCACCATCCAAATCGATATGACCCTTCATTACGATCTTAGGCCTGAATTCTTCCGGTATCACTGTCTTTATTTCCGCAGTCTTCTCTTCTTTCACAGAAGGAGCCTCTTTCTGCGCACGATCCGCCGCAAAATTACGATCTTTCTCAGGCAGATCCTTTCCAAACTCTTTTACGAGCAAAGCATACTGTTCATCACTGATCCTCGTGTTGGGATTATCCTCAACCGAGAACCCATTCCGGTGCAGGAACTCAACCACCGTGTTGATTCCCACGTTCAATTTTCTCTGTACTTGAATTAATTTTATAGGCATATCTAACTTTGTCGTAATACTTATTCGTTACCTTCATCTTCAAATTCCGCAGATAAGATAGCTAAAAGATCGTCCACGGTCTGCTCTTCCAGATCGGCACGTTCAATAATCTCATTGCGGTTCATAGCAAGGACGCTCTTCGCCGTATAGCATCCTATATTCTTCAGTGCGTCGATCACCCAGCTGTCGATCTCGTCGGAGAACTCATCCAAGTAGATATCCTCCTCGTCCGCTCCTTCGATATCACGGAATACGTCAATCGTATACTCAGTCAACATACAAGCCAACTTAATATTCAGACCACCCTTACCGATCGCTAAAGAAACCTCCTCCGGACGTAGATAAACCTCAGCTTTCTTTTCTTCCTCATTTACACGGATAGAAGAGATCTTAGCCGGGCTTAAAGCACGCTGGATAAACAAAGAGAGATTTGAGGTGTAATTAATCACATCAATGTTCTCGTTTCTCAACTCGCGAACGATTCCGTGAATACGAGAGCCTTTCATACCTACGCAAGCACCCACCGGGTCAATACGGTCATCGTATGACTCGACAGCCACTTTGGCACGCTCTCCCGGGATACGGGCGATCGCCTTGATCGTAATCAAGCCATCATTAATCTCCGGAACCTCCAACTCGAACAACCGCTGCAAGAAGACCTTATCCGTACGGGAAAGAAGGATCTTCGGGTTGTTATTATAGTTATCCACACGTTGAACGATCGCACGTACGGTCTCTCCCTTACGATAGAAATCGGTCGGGATTTGCTCGGATTTCGGCAGTAGCAACTCATTACCATCGTCATCCAGCAACAGGATTTCTTTCTTCCACACCTGATAAACCTCAGCGGCGATGATGTGGCCGATTTTATCCTTATACTTAGCGTACAAGCTGTCTTTCTGCAATTCAAGTATCTTTGAAGCCAAAGTCTGGCGCAAGTTTAAGATCGCACGACGTCCGAAGTCCGCGAAATGCACCTCGTCGGTCACTTCCTCGCCCACCTCACAGTCGGCGTCGATTTTACGGGCCTCCGTCAACGTAAGCTGCAAGTTCTCATCCTCCAATTCATCATCAGCCACAACCGTACGGTTTCTCCAGATCTCGAAATCACCTTTCTCAGGATTGATAATCACGTCATAGTTCTCATCCGTGCCAAACATCTTGGCGATCACGTTACGGAACGAATCTTCCAAAACGCTAATCATCGTATCTTTATCGATATTCTTCAACTCCTTGAACTCCGCAAGGGTGTCAATCATACTGATTGTTTCCTCTTTCTTGGCCATAATCTTACTTGAATCTTATTAAGTATTTTGTATATTTTATTTCATCAAATGTATACGACTCATCCTCTATCACGGTTACCTTCCGCTTAGCGCCCTCCGGTTTCACCTTCTTCTCGACAGAGACAACCACACCGTTCTCGTCGGCAGATTTCAACACACCTGTCAGCTTCGAGCCGTTTTTCAACAGCATCTCCACCTCGTTTCCGATGTTCTTGACGTATTGGCGAAGTACCTTAAAAGGAGAAGTAATGCCGGCGGAGCCAACCTCCAGCTCATAATCCTCGACGTCACGATCCAGATGCTCCTCCAAATACCGGCTCAACTCAGCGCAATCATCAATGCTTACCGCTTCATCGTTATCAATTTCAACGACTATCAGGTTCCCCGGTTTAATCACTACGTCTACTAAATAATTGCTTGAAGAGGCTAGTTTTTCCTCTACTAATTGGCTTACCACTTTCTTTTCTATCATACACATATCTGTTAAGAACAAAAGAAGGGGACTACCCGCCCCCTCCTCAACTTCACTTAATCGCCCGCAAATATACAAAAAATCAATGAGTTCTCAAAATATCCTCATCTTTTTGCAGAAAAAATTAATACGACACAAACCGGATTACGATCGATAGTAATCAGAATTAATATCTATAGAAATCCGATTTACTATTGATAGTAATATTTATTAACATTTTTATGCCTATCTTTGCTGCCGAATACGAAGGGGTGCTCGCGGAATCCTTCACGAAAGGAGCGGGCTGAGATCATACCCATAGAACCTGTACAGGTAATGCTGTCGTAGGGATTCATGCTTCTCCGATCCTTTCTATTCATCTATTTAGTTTTAAAGCAAAAAGATGAAAAGATGAAAAATGTATTGGTTATCTTGGCCGGCTCCTTGCTGGCTACAACCGCCAAGGCACAAATGCCTAGTCCGGTCGACTCCTTGAAAATCTCAAAAGACGTATCTTTAGATGAAGTGGTTATTACCGCTACCAAAGTCGGGAAAGAGACCCCGGTAGCTTATAGCGACATCTCCAAACAAGAACTAAGCAGCCGGAACAACGGGCAAGGTATCCCATTCCTTATCTCCCAATCCCCGTCTGTTATCATGACCTCGGATGCCGGAACGGGTATCGGTTACTCCGGTTTTCGTATCCGGGGTACAGATGCGAACCGTATCAATATCACGATCAATGGCGTACCGGTTAATGACTCCGAGTCTCATACCGTATTCTGGGCTAATATGGCCGATATAGCTTCCTCGGTAGAATCGATCCAGATCCAACGAGGCGCCGGAACCTCTACGAACGGAGCTGCGGCTTTTGGCGCTACGGTCGCCATGCAGACCGAGAAACCGTCCTTAAAGCCTTACGGCGAATATTCCGTATCAGCAGGTTCTTTCGGTACGCTGAAACATACGGTAAAAGGCGGCACTGGATTACTTTACGATCATTTCGCTTTCGACGCCCGCTACTCCAATATCCGTAGCGACGGCTTTATCGATCGTGCCTCCGCCCGTATGAGTTCTTACTATGCCTCCGCCGCTTTCTATGCCGATAATACATTGATTAAATTCCAAGCCTTCGGGAACAGCGAGAAGACCTATCAAGCATGGAACGGTGTTCCGTCTTATTTACTTGACACAGATCGTAGCTATAATCCATGCGGAGAATATGAGGAAGATGGAGTGAAGAAGTTTTATAACAATCAGACGGATAATTATTGGCAACACAACTACCATTTAATGGCCAGCCAGCGTATCGGAGATTTCTGGAATATGAACCTGACCCTTCATTACACCGACGGAAATGGATATTACGAGGATTATAAATCGAAAGCCAAATTCAGCAGTTATAAACTACCGGAATATATCGATCCGGAGGGTAATACCGTAAAAAAGACGGACCTTGTGCGCCGTAAATGGCTCGACAATTATTTCTATGGAGCCGTTTATAGCGCAAACTATCAACGTGACAATACCCGCCTTACGCTGGGAACCGCCGTCAACAACTATGTAGGCGATCATTTTGGCCGGGTAATGTGGACCAAAAGCGCAAACGTCTTGCCACAACCGGATTACGAATATTATCGCAATACCGGTAAGAAATTAGACTACAACGCATACGCTAAATTGACTCAACGTCTTTCCCCTCTTTTCACCGGCTATCTGGACTTACAATACCGTGGGATCCATTACACCATTAAGGGAAACGATGACAAAGCCGGGGAAGGACTGGACATTCGTAAGAACTGGAACTTCTTCAACCCGAAAGCCGGAATAAACTTCCATAACAATGGCCATAACGCCTTCGTCTCTTTCTCCGTCGCTAACCGGGAACCGAACCGTGACAATTTCACGGAGGCAGGCCCCGAGGAACGTCCTACCCACGAGACCTTATATGATTACGAGGCCGGTTATAGTTTTGGTAACGACCGTTTCCGGTTTGGAGCCAATCTCTATTTCATGGATTACAACAACCAATTGATCCTGACCGGCAAGATCAGCGAGATCGGCGAGGCCCTCACTTCCAATATAAAGGATAGTTACCGAATGGGTATCGAGCTTACCGGAGGTGTACAAATCACCTCTTGGCTAAATTGGAGCGCGAACGTAACCCTCAGCCAAAATAAAATCAAGCATTTCGTGGAATACGTGGATAATTGGGATACCGGAGGACAAGAGATCAATGATCTAGGCACAACGAATATAGCTTTCTCACCCAATCTAATAGCGAACAGCATGTTCGATTTCGTTTACAAAGGGTTTATCGCAAGTTTCAACTCACAAATAGTAGGCCGCCAATACATAGACAATTCAAGCAGCAAGGATCGTTCCATCGATCCCTACTTTATCAATAGCCTACGTATCGGTTACGCCTTCCAGCCTAAGTTCATGAAAGAAATAACCCTAGACGTGACTATCAACAACCTCTTCAACGAGAAGTACGAGACCAACGCATGGGTATACTCGTATATCGAAAACGGCACACGTAAAAAGGATGACGGTTATTTCACCCAAGCCGGCACGAACGCCATGGCCAGGATCACCTTCAAATTCTAACTTAATTTTCAATTATCAATTATCAATTACTAAAATGGTTTGGCTAGAATACTTCGGAGTAATAACCGGTCTGCTCTATCTCTTTCTAGAGATTAAACAACATAAGGGCATGTGGGTGGTGGGATTCCTCACCTCCCTCGTGTATGTCTTTGTCTTCCTGTCCGCTAAGATTTATGCGGACATGGGATTGCAAACCTATTACGTAGGAATCAGCATATACGGTTTCTATCAATGGACCCGGAAGAAACATGAGATACACACGGAAAACGACAGTCTTCCCTCCGACCGTATCCTATACACCCATCTGAGCCTTCCGCTTTTCGTGGGGATTATCGGAACATTGGCCGTTGTATTCGCCATCTTATGGTATCTCCTTCATCAATTCACGGACTCTCCCATCCCCGTAGGCGATGCGTTCACCACGTCGGTAGGCATTGTCGCTACTTGGATGCTGGCAAGGCGAATTATCGAGCATTGGATTTTTTGGGTAATCGTAAACCTCGTTTCCGTATATCTTTATTACCTTCGGGGCTTGTATCCGACGATGCTACTCTATTTTTGCTATGCGACACTAGCCATTGTGGGCTATTACAATTGGCGGAAGAAAGGGGAAGAGTTTTAATTTATAATTTATGAATTATGGGAGATAATACGGAAGTGAAGGAAAGAGGATGTGTGATCGTAGCGAATGGGAGATTTCCTTCCGCTGAGTTACCCTTGAGATTATTAAAGGAAGCGAAAACGATTATCGCTTGTGATGGAGCCGTAAAGACACTTTATGAAAAGGGTATTCATCCGGACGCTATCGTAGGAGACTTGGACAGTATACCCGCCGACCTGCGCAAACGCTACGCAGACCGAATCCACCATGTAGAGGACCAAGAGATCAACGACCTCTCCAAATCCATCCGCTTCGCCCATGCCCAAGGCTATCGAGAAGTTCTCATATTAGGAGCTACCGGATTGCGTGAGGATCATACATTGGGAAATATATCCCTTCTTATGGAGTATGCCCCCTTATTCAAGCGGGTGGAGATGTTATCCGACTATGGTCTTTTCACACCTATCTTAGAAACAACGACTTTCGCTTCTTATCCGGGGCAACAAATCTCCATTTTCGTTCTTTATCCCGAAGGGGAGATTAGTACAGAAGGACTCCGCTGGCCCATTTGCCAACGAAAGCTCACCTCATGGTGGCAAGGAACTCTCAACGAGGCTTTAGGAAATCAATTTACCGTCACCCTCTCCCCAGATTGCCGGGTGATCATTTACAGGGAAGCTCCCCATACAAAAAAATAGTCCTGAAAAGTATCACTACTTTTCAGGACCGTTACACCCCTCAACTTTACATGCTTAAATAAGAAGCGTTCGCTTCCTTATCAAGCAGATAATTTTTTTAACTCATTCTCTTTCCATTCGGAAAAACCTTCTACCCTATCCCTTATCTGGAACTGTAGCTTATCGTCGGCAACCAACTTCAGCACAGCCGTAGGAGAAAGGGGCAAATACATATCATTCACGGCGAAAAAAGCTTTCAGTAAAACCACGTCATAGTCATCGTGGATTACTTCTTTCTTTAATACAACCGAAACCTCCATCTGAGTCAGATAGTAGGCTGAACGTTCGTATGCGCACCAAGCATCTCCTTCCAGATACAGATAGACATTGTTTGGATTATCTACCTCATGAGGCAGAACCAACTCTACTACATCTGATGCTTGTTCCATATAAAAGAAATTATTATTAATATTTGTCTTCATGACATTTACAAATTAAGTGCCTTCTACCCTATACATAGGGAGGAATAGCTATCATTTTACAGCGTTGAAACTATCAAATACCGCATTATCCTCTATTTTCTTGCGCAATTCCTCTAAATTTATCGCCGCGGCCTTTACTCCCATATCCTGAGCCTGCTTCAATAGAGATTCCGCTTCCGTCAAATCACCGGTCAACATACTTAACACTCCTTTCGCATGAACCGCCTCCGGGGCGTTCCCCGCTTTCGCCAAATAGTTCTTAGCGGAAGCATAATCACCCTTGCCCATAGCGATATTCGCGGCGTTAAGATTCGCTACCGGATCATTCGGAAACATACGGACAGCGATATCAAATACATTATTATATTCGTCACTACCGATCTCATAGCTGTTAGCCACCGCGAACATCTCCCCTAAACTTAGCTGTTGCGGACGAGTCTTGATAATCTCACGCCCCTCATCCACCGTAAACTCACGTACCGTATAATCAATCTTATATTCCGAGCGACGTAACGAAGGGAAAATATCTTTCAGCACATAACGGAAAGCGGCGCCACCACCCAAGGCACGTAACTTAGCCTCCTTGCGATCCGGATCATCCGAGCTATCGATAATCGCCAATACCTCGCTACGATTCGGTACATTCGGATCGGCCTCTACCTTTTCCTTAAAACCGACCCAATCTTCCGGTTCCGAGCTCATCGTGAAGAAATCAGCCTTGAAGTCATTCTTCTGGCGGATATAGTCACGTAACGCTTTGACACGATTATCCGCCAATTTCTTATTACTAGCGTAAGAGCCTTCCGGTGAGGCATATCCTTTCAGTACGATACCTGTCGGTTTCACGTTCTTATCCTCTGTAACGGTACGAATCGTATTATTGATCTTCGCCAACTCCACCGCATTATTACGGAAATCAGGAAGAATCTGATATTTACCCACTTGGAAGTCCAAAAAAGCCGTACCGACCTCCGCACGATGCTTCTCCGTCTCTGCCATCGGCGTGATATAAGAGAATGTAGGCTGAACCTCATAGCGCTTATCCGGACGACGACGAATCTTGTCCGCGATCAATAACGGACTACCGGCCTCTTCCTTACCACAACCGCATAGATTCGGGTCTAACACGACACGTGCGTCTTTCATCCAATCCTCAAAAGGCACGGCGGTTTTATAACTTACCACTTGATCTTCCTTATTGGCTTTCAAGATAGTATAATGAGGTACGTCGTTCAAATTATCCAAAGCGACCTCACGGTTATATACTTTCTGGCGGATACGTCCGTTCACCAAAATAGAAGGAAGCCCCTCTTTTTGCGAAGCCGACTCCAAGACGGGGGTCAGTTCCAAATAGCTACGGGATTTCACCGCATCGCCACTTACCGTCACCACGGCATCGATATATACCGAGTCGCCCTTCTGTACCACGTCGTTACAAATCACTTTAACCCCATCCGAGGCAGTCTGTCCCATGATTGCCGGAGACACGACGGCCATCATAGCCGCCATCATATATGCATTTATCTTCTTGTTCATCGTTTGGGTTATTTAATAAAGTAAATAATAGAAATAGCCGCTTTCGTAACCCCGAAATAATCTTTCGTATCGCTTTTCAATACGGTTCCGCAAGTGGCACAAGGATATTTATCATAATCCAGATGCGCCCAACCAATACCCAGCACGGCTTCCATGCTCCACCGGTCACTCAACAACCACTGATAGCCATAAGAAAGTCCGGCTCCATACAAATTACCTTGATACCGATGATTCTCCATATTCTTGCTCAAGAACTTCAGACCTCCAACATTGTAATCCGCATAGTGCGCATGCAAGCCGAAGAAATGTCCATTGAACTTCTCGCACAACCAATAACGAACTTCTGGTTGTACCAGCCAATGTTTCATACGAGCCTCATCGCCAAACTTCCATCCATTATAGTTGCCGGATAGATCTAGCGACCACTTTTTCGCCAAGCCAACCTCTACGCCCAAGTTGATCGTAGCAGTCGCATCATAGAGCAAGTTCGACTTCACCGCGAACTTCTGGCCGTAAACGCCTGTCGTAGCTACCAAGAGCAGGACTAGGAAAAGAATTCTCTTCATATCGAATATTTTTTCGTTTTTATTATACATTCATGAATGCCTTCACTTCGACGAGCTCGCATTCAACTGTTTAAGTAATAACTTACCAGGCTTAAACTTCACGCTTTTACGAGCTCTTATCATATAAGCCACCCCATTCCTAGGATTTCTGCCGATCCGTTCGGTTTGTTCCCAAGCGGAGAGCGTCCCAAAGCCCAATAGCATCAAAGAACCATCACTTTCCAAAGCCTCTGTCGTAGTCTCTTCCCAAGCTTGAACAAAGCGCATCACCTCCGCTTGCGTAACCGACAATTTATCAGCCAATGTTTTCACGAGTTCTCTCCTATTCATCCCTTTCACTTTTAATTTGTATCACAAAAATAGATTATAACATTTCTTAGCACGATAGGTGTGAGTTTCAACTTTAAAGGGTAAACCTACCAACTATCCTTGATTGATAAGAATACCTATTCATTTCAAAGAAGGTGATAGGAACACCGACACTTTATAAAGACAGCAAGGGGCAGACTTGTGTAAGCCTGCCCCTTATCAGTCATACTGTATTTATCAGACTCGGATTCTATTAACACCATCAATCCGCATCATCCACTTCTAATTCTTAATCTCCTCCTTGCGGATAAGGTTCTCAAGGTCATTCACTTCCTCCAAGGAAAACCCCGTAGATTGGGCGATCACAGCCGGATCCGCCCAAAAGTCTTACCTGTTTGCTCGTTTGCCAGAACCACGTCCGTTCGCCATGAAGGGAACTCGGGAAGGCTGAAGTTCAGAAAACGTATCTATGTCGTAAAGGTAAGGACTATTTTCCGAATAAAAAATCTCGTTTAGATAAAATAAGCCATTCATATCACTTTAGTATCAAAGATCAACCTGTTAGCCAAACGGACATTATCTGATCCTTTTGATCAATATAAGACGCATATCGTGGCATTCCCTTTTAACGAAAGCCACACAATAAAGACATGGAGCGCCGCTTTATTCATGTTTTAGGATAAAAAAGGACGGTTTTCAACGCACATTAGGAGGCAAAAGCCTACACATACGGTGGCGTTGGGCAACACCTACCGTGCCGTTGGGCATCGTAAGCGGTCGCTAATAGGGTTATAAGCGGTCGTGAATGGGCATTCTTGTACCGTTACACCCCAGTCGTAAGCCTGTTTTTCCCCTTTTAACCCTACTTGATATGAATTACGATGAATTAATTTAGCTAGAATGAAAGGGCATTTTTCAACATCTACGTATATGCTAAGCAATTACTGTTTTTTTCTTGCGTATTTGGAGGCAAGTCGTAGGTCGGGACGGAAAAAGGGATTCTCCGGGAGTTAAGAATACAAAGTGTCAGATTGATTTCTGTTAAATAGAGAGAGACGCAGCATGCTGCGTCTCTACAACTAGATATATCAATTTATTTTTCACTCCTCACACAACGAACAAACATGCCGTTATTCGTATTTAATGTTCCGACATTAATAGGAACATTGGTATTCAGAGAATACCAAAAATCTATAAAAAGCATATTCGTATCAGCATGAGAGTCACCAGATCCAGACCAATAAAAAGCCCCATATCGATGGGCTGTATTATAGAGAAGTCGACCTCCACCCAAATACCCAATACCAATCTCATCAATCCCTGTATCCTCTGCAGCACTCCCATGCTCAGTCATAACAGCCTTTCCATAAGAGAAGAACAAATTGACAGGTTCTCCAGTAGAACGAACCATTAATGTCCCTTTAGCCGGATTGCAATCTATAGTTTCATCTATAACCGCATTGCCTTCTGAATCCCACTGCCAACCAAAAGGAGTATTCTCAACCGGACAACTATCATCATACACATATCCTCCATATGTAAATAATGTATTTTTCTCCGTAGCACTCTTAATAGCACTGTAATGGCTAGCCGCAGGAACTTTATAACCACTCGGACATGGACCTTGTCCATACTCCCATTTGTATTTTTCATTGCGCATGTCCTCCGATGTTTTTTCTTTCCAATTCAAATGCTTATTACCATAAGTCACATCCCATGGTGTATAATAGGAATCTGAAGCCCCTCCTTGATAAAAATATCCAGATTGGGTCGGAGCGTTGGTGATAGAGCCTTTTGTCGTACAATTGAATAAAGACCAAGTTGCCCCACCATCCAACAATTGCGTATCCGCATAACCTTGACGCAAATAAATCATATGCTCGCAACGGTTATTATGATAGGTTACCTTGATAGCGCCATAACGATTGGTGGAAGAACTTCCTGTGCTCGAATTCGGTTTATAATTAAAAACAATATCACCTCCAGTACCTGTAACAGACTCCGATGTTCCGACGACAGACTGTCCGTCATCTGTAGATAGCGTAAACCAATCCCCGGCGGTAATAGTAGCTGTCCAAGGGCCAATAGAATTCAATATCTCATACTTTCTCTTCTCCTTATTAAATTCTCGCACCTTAACTTTGACAAGCTCCCTGTTGTCCCATTTCTTATAGAAAGCTATCGGATCGACCAAACGGATAACTTGATTGACAGTTACAGTTTTAGAGATTGATTTTCCATCCTTCCCTGTAGCCGTAATCGTCACGGTATTAGTTATGTGATCCTTACTACTAATATTCGTTTTCTTCGTGATAACTCGAATCGTATTCGTATTTTTATCATACGCACCAATCTGGAAATCCTTACTATTTGAACCTTCCACACTCCATTCACACTTATCAAACCACTGATGATCTGTTGGTAACTTCACTTGGATATCACTTATAGAGCCTATCCGATACCCGATATAAATATCATCCACCGTAAAATCCCAGTTGAAATCTTTCGTCACACGCCAAGAAGCCTCGTCAACCCCGCCCTTACCGGTAAGATTAAGCGTCACGTTATAGTGGGCGTTTCGCTCTACCGCAAAATTGGTAAAAGCGTCATCTCCTAAGAAAAAGCGATAAACAATCTTCCCATTAGCACCCATTTCTGAATACTCTGCTTCCACACGAATATAAGAACAAGTCTTATCCGCTTCCACAGTGGCAACATCCTTTATTGGGGTGTTACCTAAACTGGCCGGGGTTTTATATGCCTCTACATACTTTCCGTCTTTCAGTAAGCAGACACCATCCGGTTGCTTATTCTCATACATAAAGAAAACACTGTTATCTTTCATTGAACTAACATTCTCTACCGGATTGGAAAATTCGATCATATCAGCCTCCGTTATATAATCTGAAGGTGACGGATTTGCCGGGATTAAGTTGTTCATAAACAATTTACCAGTAGCCGGTACTTGATGCAAAGATACTTTTAGGGGCTTGATCGTACGATCTTTCAATCCAGAAGTATTCACAGATACGGATATCATAGCGTAAATACGCTTTAACGAAAGGATGGCAAAACCTTTTCCTCCGCTAACTGATACATCATCAGCGGATGCGCTCATTACCATCTTTGGCAAATTATCTAACGTTCCATACGATAGATTATCTATCTTATCGAACGGCTCCGCACTCAAATCAGATTCTGCGTTCGCAATTACTCGTACACGATAAGAACCATTCTGTAAAGCTATATCGTAATTAACCGCCTTATTCTCTTCGTTATTATTTACGGTAAGGCCATTCAAGGCTGCACCGGTCAAATACAATCCTTTAACTAAGCGATTATTATCCTTATTATACACAAGGATATTCAAATCGCTAATAGCATTAGCATCAGTAGCAGAGGCTTTCGTGAGCGGAGAGATCACGTCGCTAGCGGAAACGCTCAAGGACAGTCGTAATCCATCAACATTCTGCTCTCCTCCATTCACTTCCGTCTCTTCCATGCAGGAACCTAGTCCTAGCATTAACAGGCCCAAGAACAAGGCATATATATTTTTTATCGCTTTCATAATATTCTATTTACTGTTTAATTAAAGTTTGCGCTAACATCTTTCCCAACCCAAGGAGCTACCCATATATTAAACTCACCTGTTGATTGTTTCAACATTCCTGTCACATGATAATAGTTACCGTGGATCAAACCGTCCGTGCATTCATCCGCTTTATATTCAGGGTTGATTGGGATGGAGTATTGATAGTCCGTACTCTCTCCGGTAGAAGTTATATCTATTTTAGATACGGTTCCACCCATTTCCAATTCTTCCGTATTGATAATAAACTTAGTGTTTGAACCTTCTCCCCAGCCCCCATCTTCATCCCATGTGGGATGAAAACCTGTAGACTTCAACTTATAAGTTGCTATTTCCTTTTTATCACCCTTAACGTATTCCCCAACTATCTTCACAGACAAGGCTTTTGTTAGATCACTGACCTTGTCTCTTTCATACGTGTAAAAAGATAAATTGACCTTAGTATCTGCCATTCCTCCTAGGATAGATCCATCTCTCAAACCAATCGCATCATTCAATTGATTTGTGGGGATAATCAGTTTCGATTGTGTATTCACATTCAATACTTGAACACTTATCAAATTAAACAACCATGTTGGAGTTGTAGTAGTTATCGCCATTGTAATAGGGTTTCCCGAAGAAAAACTTTCTATATGCGCATATTTATTACTAGTATTAGGTTGATTAGCACAGTCTTTATCCGCAGAGTTATTCCATGCCCGCGCTAACGCCTTAGCACCAGCTGGAACTTTTTCTCCCGATCCTGTTGCCTTCAATGCACCAGACTGATCCACATATACAATAACAGGTTTATTTTTGTTAGATGCGCTACTCATTCTTTTAGATAACTTATTGATAATGTCATCCATAGAATAACCATCCAACGTCCACTTACTCGTAGTCGTAGAGCCTTCCATCTTCGGCAACTCCACATCCAAGCCCAACTCTACTTTCGCCGCCAATTGCTTCAAATGGACATCCTTGCCGCCAGAAATCACACCGCTAGTAGCGGTAAATTTCATATCCTGCTCGCCTGCCTTTATCAAGGTTTTCGGATCGAATGTATAATAACCCTCTCCACCCAACGTACCAGTATAAGTTACCGTCTCGGCACTTAACCCATTATAATCCATTTCCGCATAAGACGCAACCTTGTCCTCCAATGGATTCACGATAGCTACCACCTTCAGTTCCGTGTTAAGCGGTAAGGTTAAACCGGTCAATTTAAAAGAGCCGGAACTTTGTGTCCCGACAAAACTGCCATCACCTAAGGTTCCAGTCTTAGAAATCAAGTATTTCCACTCGTTATCCACCTTCTTGAAGATGGAGACGAAAATATTGTTTATGTTAAGCTCATCCGCCGTAGCGTACTGATAAGTACCACCGGCATTTATCGCTTTCGTCTCCACGCCCTCAGTAGAGAAAGAGATCGAAACCGTACCTGTTTCCATCGGTCGCTCATCTATCAGCTTCTCTTCCGTACATGCGGTAAAGGCCAAGAGCGCCAAAAATCCTGTCAATACTATATCTTTTAACTGCTTCATGTTATGTTTATTTTACCCTGTTTACTTAACTGGTTCTCCAAAAATATCACCGACACTCAAGGTATTCGGTATCCAATCTTCAATTACAAAATCAATATCCTCGCTGGCATTACCTATTGTCACAGATAACTTATAGAGATTCCCCCCAACAACCTTCACCGCATCTCCCGGCTTTGTCTTGATCGGATAGGTACGATCCATTACCGCACCATCGACCTTATAGGTTATTTTCATGGAAGTCTGACGATCCACATCCGTATTATCATAGCCATAAAAACGGATCTTATCGTAAGTACCGTAAATGTCTTTCTTCGGATCACTCTGGTTCACATCGGTTGGCTTCAGAATATTATCATCTACTCCGGAAAAAGAGCTACCATACTCACCTACCACTTTAGCGCTTAGCTTAATGTTCAGCATCTGTACGGAAACGACCTCTACATTCGGTACTACCGGATACTCACCATCCACCTTTTCTTTACTCGTGTCTACCACCTTGAAGGAAGCCAGTTCAAACGCCGCAACTCTCTGCGATACGGGAATTGTTATTTTGTTACAATTCACGTCATCGTGAGTAGCCAATTGAGTAGTTGTTTTATAAGATCCAATGGGTTGTTCTCCTACTTTTACTAGAAAATTAGGTTCTGCCAACTCTACATCTCGAATACCCGCTATGGTTGTACAAGCCAATAACTTATCGGCAGTCGTCTGTGTCAGGTTCGCCACCGCATAAGCCGTAAGTGCCGGCTTATCACTTGGCACTTTCACGATCATGTGGCGCTTGATATCCGTAGTAAAGGACTCGCTACTCGTCTGCAAATCGCTTGTTGCGTACCAATAAGAAGACAATACATTGTCATCTTTAATAATAGCTACAAAACAATTACTGATAGAAGATTCCGTAGAAGTAACATCATTGGGATTTTCCGTTATTTCACCAGCCTTGGTCATAGAGCTATTGCCGGAAAGAGAGAAGGCAAAAACGGCCTCGGTGTTTGCGATATTCGTCCCAACGCCTCCCATATCCACGTTATTCAAAATATCGTCTTCCATGGAGCAGGACACTCCGATGCAAAGGAAGCATAACAATGCTAGTATATTCTTTATTTTCATAATGGATTGAATTTTTCTCTTGTTTTTACGCTAGCAAAATTAGAGGAATCCATTATTCGGCACGATAGGCGTAACTTTCAACTTTAAGGGGTAAAACTAGCATATTGAATATAGGCATTTGAGGGTGTGGTTAAAGCTATCTTTGGAGATAGGGATACCTATGCAGAGCGCAAATCCATTCATCATAGGACAAAAAAAACGGAGTCCGGAAATTCCGAACCCCGTTCTCGCTATTAATCGTTATGAAAGAGTTTAATCAATTCACGTCTGTCTCAGTTTGCGTGATGACCGTCCAAGGCTCGACCTTAATACTGAAACTGATACAAGCGTTCAACTCGCTTGTGTCGGGATCCTTAGAGCCTTCACCGGTTATCGTAGCGTATATCTTATAGATGGTATTACGTTGTACACCAATAATGCCACTAGTCGCATCTTGCTTAATTGGTATACGGTAGTAGCGATCTTTTTTAACCACATCATTACTTTGTCCATTCGTTTTTCCATTCGTTTTTCCATTTGGATACCAATTGCCCCGAAGAATTAACATGGTCTGTATATTTCCAGATGGAGAAGCACCTTTATTCAGATCATCTGCAAGCATCGGTTTATCCCCCTTCATTTCAAACACATAAAATTGAGGCATCTCTTTACGTCCATATCCATCACCACTAATCGTTTGGTCATCAAAAGAGAACCAACTGCTACCATTATAATTTATGGAACCATCGCCGTTCAAATTAGAAGAATGACTATGACCCGTCATTTTGATGTCTACCCCTGCATCCATTGTCCAAGCTAAAGAAGCTATATTTTTAGTACCATTCACTAAGAAATAGTCATCTCGCTCATAGCTACAACCATGAGAATAAGCAGTAGCATTATCCAAACTATACGGTTTTGTTGCGTCAGCATAGATAAGGGAAGTATTGCTAGCGTTAGCGATATATACATGTGTCAACTCAAATGACGCGTCTGCATAATTGTTCTTGAAGTCGCAATCAATAGCTTGAAGTTGGACACGGGCTACATGGCGGGTTAATGGGATTTTATCATCATCTGGAATATTTGCCGGATCATAAGAGGAATTTTTTTCAGTCCATCCTTCCGCTTCACTTTTTTTCTCAATCTCCTTATGTGCTGCACCTACTACCGCATTGTTTGTATATGTAATAGAAGGGGTTGTAGATCCTTTCACCCAATTATCATATGTTGTTCCTGCCAGAAGCTTAGAACTACCTCCACCGATCGTAACTATCTGGCTAAACATCGGTACATACGTTTGCGTACCACTGGGCACTGGATGCACTTGCATAAAATCAACAAGACTTTCAAGTTTGGCTGCTTTCACATCCCCCAAATTAGAAGGAGGCGTAGCAAGTTTCGTATTCGCTAAAAAGACCACCGCCAATTGCGTATCAGAAAGTTCGCCGGCCGCCGTAGCTTTTACCTTGACAACGATATCCTCAATAGTCTTTACGGAATGACCATCAGCAGCAGAGGATACCGTCTTCATTGCGGCGAATTTATATGCATCCTCGTTCCCCCCATTGTCTACATAGAACAAATAGGCGGTTAGTTCATTAATAAATTGCTCGTTATTACTGCCAGATTCTAGCACAGCATCACCGCCCTCTTCCGTTGCACCTTTTGTCTGTATCCCATCCAAAGCCGTAGCGGTAAGAGAGACGTTCGCATCTATCATCTGATAGTTCTCTTCCGGTATCTCGATGCCATTCGAGCTATCGTCCGAGCAGGAGGCAAAAGTGCATGCGGCGAAGGAGGCTAATAATAAATGTCTTAGTTTCATATCCTTTTGTTTTTTCTTGTTTATACTAAATTTCATTCCCTATGATTCCATTACTTAGTCTATTACCGGATGCTGCATTACCGGGCCCCAGCCTACTACCTGCACGGCTATATTCAAGTTGGTATCTACCTCGGGTTCCGGATCCGGACCTGGGCCCGGGTCTGGCGTTACGGGAATATTGTCGAAACTTTCGCCGTCAAAATAAATACGGAGACGGTAAACGTAGTTGCGACGGATGAAATTATGATCATAGCCGTTCTGCAAGCCACCCGCATTGATCACCGCCGTGAAGATTTTCGTATGGTCCTGATAACTGGAATTCCCCCGTAAGGTAGCTTTTACGGCGATCATCGTGTGATCGTCGCTTTTCATATTTTCCATTACATAATGAACGAATGGCGTATTGGATATCGAAGCGCCATCATTTACCAACAGATCCTCGAACGAGGTATCTTCCGAATTTCGCACGGCATCGGGAGCCTCTGTCTCTCCCCAATCCGCCTCACTGAAATAGTAAGACTTTGTCTTCATATTGTAGATACCTACCGCATCGATTCGCACCTCACGTCCGGCGAACGGCGTTCCGGCAAAACGAGTGGATATATTCACCAAATCAATACGTGCGGCTACACGGGTCAAAAGGATCGGGTCGGAGATGCCATCCACATTTTGATCGCCAAGATCCTCATATCCTAAATAGTTATTTTCCTCAGATAAAGCGGATTTTGTAACGATCACTTGACTACTCATCGTTAGGTTCGTTTGCGATTGCGAGGAGAGGTCTACCAAGCGAGTCTGGAACTCATCGTAGGTAGAAACGGTAGATAATAAATCTCTCGGCACGTTCGCCAAGACAATGATCCGTGCCCGGACAGCCTTCGTTGTCGGCACATCGGCTATTATGGCGGAATGTTCCGCCCCGGAAAGAGCCTCCCATTTATAACCGAGCAGTTCCGTGCCGGTCTCATTAAAAACTACCACTGCCAAATTATTGATATAAGCCTCACCCTCCAACTCATTCACGTCATTGGGATTATAGGCTTTCGTAGCCGTACCGGACGCCTTGACAGCGACGGACAGCTTAGCGCCTTCTAAGGAAAGAACCGGATCCTCATCTTTAGAACAACTCACACAAGCGAGAATCGCCAAACCGGATAAAAATATGTTCGCTAATAATTTCATGTTCGTATCGTATTTCTTAATTATATATGATGAGGTACCCTTTAATGCATTGGAATATCTTCTTCCACTACTCCCCAAGGACGAACGGTTGCCCGGACGGATAAGGTTCCGCCCTCACCCCATTCAAGGATCAGATGGGTATTCTCTCCCGCGCTCGTATAAATAGGATCACCGTTCTCGTCTACCTTGGCCGAGCCTAACGAGACTCCATTGGCGCTTATCGACACAGCCATATCCTGTCCCGGGCAAGCGGTTTGCATAGTAGGGGTTATCCATTCAACCCCGGACTCGTTCCACGCACCTTCCGGATTATAATATACGCTATCGCCAATCTGCGTGCCACGGTAATCAAAACCACTTAATGTATTATTCAAGTAGAAGTCGCAATCCACGGAACTTCTCAACCCCATCCTGCCGAGTTGCTCTTGCAACCCTCGGGTCTCGATCGTGACCGTACCCACTTTCGGACGAATCACGATCTCAGTCTCCTTCGCTACGCCTCCGGCTTTTGTCAACACTTGTTCGCTACCATAATAAAGGCTGTCCGGGGTAACCGCCAAACCATCTTGGCTTTTCAACATCACTTTCAAGTCCTCTATGGTCTGGGCCTCCGATACGGATTGCTTTTCACCCAAGGCATTCACGTTGCCCCATGCCACGATACGTAGACTACGATCGGCGGTATAGCCATCCAAAACGATCTCATTGCGGGAACGGATAAAGTTCTTATCCAAGCGACGTTTCTCCAAGTAATTCAGATTCTCGTCGAATATATACAGATCGGTAGATTCCATCCATCCGTATTCCGTTATATCATCTCCCTTGATATTCTCGACCTTCAGTTTGAGCGTATAGCACTGATCCAAATCCTCCTTGATGCAGCTAGTCGCTATAATAGCGAACAAAGCCACAACCGAGAGAAGCAATTTCTTTGTAAACAGTATGTGTTTCATAATCCTAATTTTTTCTTATCAATTATTTTACCCTATATTGCTTTATTCTACTTCCTCATGGATAGTCTTCACGTTCCATGGCTCCACTTTCACGGATGCGCTCACGTTCGCCGATACCATCGGATCGTATGGGATCTCGGAACCGGGGCCGATGATGGTCAAGGTGATCGCGTATTTGTAGTTACGTTGGACGTAAAACCCACTCTTCTCTTCCGTACCACCAATCGTCACTTTTTCTCCAACAGGAATCGCGTAATAACAATTCTCTTTCGTAATAGACTCTTTCGCACCTTGCGGGAGATAAGTATAATCACCCTTTACGAGCAATAGAGTGTGGTTTGCATAAGCCGGATTAACATTAGATTCACCTGCATTAACTTCACCTTTTATATTCTCATAAACATAAAATTCATGATTCAAAGCCTCATCACTTGTTGTATTTTCTTGAACTAACATATCTCTTAACGACTGAGTCCCTTTCTTGTAAGAACCTTCGTCAATATTCCCTGAAAACTCTCGACCAACCATATATTTTAAATATCCAAGAGTCGGATCTGTAAAATCAATTATTTTCTCTATCGCTCCCCACTCTTCTTTAGAAGCCACATTTGAAACACCTTTTGCGCTTGCGATAAAGACTTCTTTTAAAACGAAGTTTTTACTTATATAATTCGCAGTATCGGGATTACTATGCGTTACCCGAGCTAAAGCGATCGAAGCGACATTACGAACCAAAGGAACTGGGCCTCCACCATGAACTTCCTGGCCTGTTTTTCCATTCACAGTTATCTCACTCTTCTCATCAGCATAACCTATATAGTTAATCGTATTCGCAACTAATGTCACATCAAGCACCCCACTACTCATCGTCAAACCTTTTTCCAAGGTCTCGTCGGCCAGATTGATTGTTGTTTCAAGAAAGTCAGTTATATCCTTTGCCTTTGCCAATTCAGCTTGGATAGCCGGGGCAGCGTTCGCCACAACCACGACCTGAGCATCACCCGCATACACGTCTTGCGGACCGACATCCTTTGTCCCATCAAGGTTAGGAGTAGCATCTTTTGTATATATCACACTCCATCCATCAACTCCAAACACCCCAACCGTTAGCGTATTCACGTCCGCATCCGTTGGAGTAGTTTCTCCGGTCTTCGTAACCGCCCCCTCCTCACTCTTGATAGCCAAAGCTAGTTGAGCTTTCTCCAAGACAGGAGCCTTTGGAATTTCTATTTCATTATCATCGGAACAAGCGGCAAATCCGCATAGCACCAACGATAAAAGAATGTATTTCTTGAATCTCATAGTATAATATTTTTTGTTCTCACATTAATATGTGACAAAAATAGAAAGGATATATCGTGGCGCTGATAGGCAGAACTCTCTATAATAAGAGACAAATGTATCAATTTCATAAAAGTGATAGGTTTCCCTACCTTTTGCAACTTTCACCTATAGAAAAAGGCTCAATCCGTGTATTTTATGCTACCGGGGTGGTACTCGGATCATCCTAGTAACAAATATACATAATCACTTAAATTCAGCAAAATCATGGCAAGAAAAAAGCAAGACCCATTTCCATGCAGGGATCACCTTGATCTCCTTGCCTTCTCTATTGAATGTATTTTCCTCGTCTTTCGTGACAATGATAAGATTCTCGCATCCGGTCACCGAGGCGGCTTCCAGCAAGCCTTTGATTTCCCTTTCTCTCGTACTCGCATCCACCATATCCCAAGTGACCTGTATGAGTTGTATCACGTTATCCTCCCGTTGAAGCACAAAATCGCACTCACAATTTCCTTGATAGTAGGCAATCTTGTCCGAAGGGAGCCGCATCCGGTTCAGTTGCATGAACACGGTGTTTTCCAGATTTTTCCCATTGTCGTTGCTCTGCGGCATAAGCACGGCACCACGCATACCGTTATCTATACAGTAGTATTTATCAAGCGATTTCTGTTCCTTTACCAGCGAACGGTCGTATTTGGAGATTCGTGCGAACATGAAGATGTTACAAACATAATCAGCCCAAAGATACAGGTCATCCTTACTGACTTTAAGCCCTTGGGACTTGATGTCCTTGTAGATGGCATTGATGGAGGTAGGCTTGGTGAGATTGGCCATGACACGCTTGACGAAATACCGTACCACACCCGTATTGGATATCTTGTAATGTTCGGCCAAGTCCTTCAATATCATCGTGTCGAAATAGCCGTGAAGCAGTTTCAACTGCTCCGACCGGGATGACGTCAATACGATTTCGGGAAAAGCGCTTGCCTGATTGTATGCCTCGAAAGCCATCTTCAATCTTGCCCTGTCCTGTTCCAAATAGCTATTAGTGGCGATTCCCTTGAAACGGCAATATTCATTGAACGAAAGCGGATAGGTCTCGTATTCCAAGGGATATCCGCGCAGAGCCGAACTTAACTCTGTGGACAGCATGGTAGCATTGCTTCCGCACACATAAATGTTCTTACAATAAGATTTATAGACACGCAAGACGAAGTATTCCCAATCCTTAATCAATTGAATCTCGTCGAAAAACATATACACATCTTTTATGGGTATATCCGGAAACATCTCCATGTATGAAACTATCACATCATCCAAATCATCGGATGACATATTTTTCAAACGCTCATCATCAAACCCCAGCCATAATATATTTCTAGGGGAAACCCCTTCACGGACAAGCCCATTGATAGCGATCTCCATTAATGTGGACTTACCGCAACGACGCACACCCGGAACCGTAATGATCTTGTTTCGGTTGATCGGTAACTTTATGTCTCGCTCAATCACATCAAACGGAATTTCGCTTTGCTTGATGGCAATAAGAGATTTGATGACATCTTTCCTCATGATTTTCTTTTTTTATAGGACAAAGATAGGATTTATTTCCTAAATTACAGGAAACAAACATATTGATATTTCCTTGAAATTAGGAAATACTATACTGAAAAACTTACATAATCACTTAAATTCAGCAAAATCATGGCAAGAAAAAAGAATGAGATGAAAGCGAAAGAGCCCGTAAAGCTCCGGTTCAAGAAACTGTCGAACGCGAACCAGTCCATATATCTGGACATCTATTACAAAGGAAAGAGGTATTATGAGTTCCTCAAGCTCTACCTCACCCCGGAACGTTTCCCTGAAGACCGTGATAAGAACCGGATCACTTTGCGCTTGGCCAATAGTATCAAGGCACAACGGATCATTGATCTTCAGAACGAGATTTATGGTGTCCGTATGATAAACGGGCTCGGGAAAAAAACACTTTTAGAATTCCTCTCGGAATTGTCCACCGATAAATCCGCGCATGGCGACAAAGCCTATTCCCTACGATTAAGAAGTCTGGCCAATCATCTTAGAGACTATATGCCGCAATGCTTGCTTAAAGACATAGATACCGGTTTCGTGAAAGGTTTCATCGCTCACTTGCGTAAACAACCCTACCTCAAAAGCGACTTCACGATTCACGGTTATTACCGGCTCCTGAATGTCACACTCAATAAGGCGGTCAAAAAAGGACTGATCCTCTCGAATCCTTGTGGTTCGCTGGATACAGACGAAAAACCCCACAAACCTACCAGCCTGCGTACTTATTTGACCCTAGAGGAACTAAAGAGGTTAATCCGGACAGATTGCGCATGCCCAGAGGTAAAAAAGGCTTTTCTGTTCTGCTGTTTCTGCGGACTCCGGATCAGCGACTTGACCGCTCTTAGATGGGAAGATATGCAAAAAGAAGGAAATGATAAATTCCGTTTACAGATCATACAAAGAAAGACGAAAGAGGCTATTTATCTCCCATTGTCCGAGGAAGCGATAAAATACCTTCCCGCAAGGGAGAATGACAATGACAGGGTCGGCTTGATATTCCATCTACCTAGCCTCACGATTATATGTCAGGTATTAAAAGGCTGGGCCTTAGCCGCCGGCATCAAGAACAAGAAAGTGACCTTTCACCTTGCCCGCCATACTTTCGCCACTCTTTCACTAGCTCTTGGCATTGACTTGTATACGGTATGTAAATTACTAGGACACAAGAACATCATCTCCACACAAGTATATGCGAAAATCATCGATGCTAGTAAAAGACAGGCAATAGACCGGTTTAATGGGGTGTTAGACGCATGAGACGGATATTACTTCAGATTCGGATGGCACGGATCAAGAAAGATACTTCTCCCCAAGATCCGTGTCATCCGCTATAGTTTCAGTCCGCAACCGGCTTATCAGATCAGAGACTTTGTATTATTTCCAACGGAGTCTCGCACTCCTCATAACTCAAATCGAACCGCTCGAATGAAATATAGACCTGTTTGAGCTTGATCCGTCCAAAAGTCTCACCCGTAAGCTCGTTCGCTAGCACCACGTCCGTACGCCACAACGGAAACTCTGGCAAGCTGAAGTTCAACAGATAGATTCCATACACAGGAAGCAGCTCGTACTTCCAGTCACGACCTGTCTCGCCCTGACGGGAGATCATACGGCAAATCCATCGCCACTTGCTTATCTCCAAACACAGCCTTGAAGCCGCCATCCAACATGATGTTCACGTAATGTTCCATAGTTTTATGGTTTTTAGTTGATTAATAATTCACGTATAATCTTATAAAGGTAAAGACTCTTCTGTTGAAAAACAAGCTTATTCCGATAAATTCTCATCATGCCATCCGCTCCCATACATTATTATAATAATACTACTGAGTTGTTACTTACCTGCATATAACAAAAGCATAATTATGCTAAAAACAATCTCTTATAGCCATTCCCAAATAGAACTTAGAAATTTATTATTCGGAACAATGATCGCTTGCGCATTCGCGGCGTGTTCAAACGAGGATGATCCTATCGTAGGACCGGATCAACCGCAAACAGGGGAAAATAACGCAACACTGACTATTTCTGTGAAAAATGTGGCTAGAAGTTTGACTAAAGCTGCAGCGGAGGGGACACAGACTGAAAATGAAGCTAAAATTACAAACTTAACAGTTGCTCTTTATGATGCTGAAACTGGAGCGCTTGTCGCTTCAACCTCTGATATTGCCAATGAGGATGCTGCTGCGGATAATGATGAGGTTCAATTTGCCGGACTGACAGAAGGTGCGCAATTACGTGCTATCGCATTTGCTAATATGCCTGAAATCTCACTGGCTGGTACAACAATTGACAACTTTGTATCTCCTGTATATACGATGCCAGCTGCCGGATTCGCAGAAAACTATTTACCAATGAGTAGTGGTTTGTCTGATCCATTCACTTTACAAGCAGGTAAAAACTATTATGGATATACTAAAACAGTGGGAGAAGGTGAACATATTCTTGTAGCAGATCCCTTGTACTTGATAAGAAATGTAGCGCGCATTGATTTTACGGGACTTAGCTTAGACATGACTAGAGCTGCAAAAGATGTATACGTTGAAGGAATTGCGACGATTGTACCAGAATGTGTATTCATCATGCATGGGCGGACGAAGTCCAATGCAGCAGATATGGGTAATGGCAATAGCTGGTGGAATGTCGTTAGCAATACCGTATGGGGTAATGTGTCCACAACTTATGCTGCTAATGCTACAGATTATGCTTCAGGTTATAGAGGAGATTTCGTGAATGATGACGCTATGTTTACGAATATGAGAGGTTCTATTATTGAAGGATACAAGGCCAGTTTACCAGCCACCGCATTGGTACAGAATATCGCAACTGAAGATGGTGTGTCTGCGACTATCACAATCGCCCCTAAATTCTATGTGTTCGAAAATCCCCAAGTTAAGGCTGCTCGTGAAATGAATGGTGCTGAAAATTTCAAACCAGAGGATCTTGCAACTGAAATTGTAGTTAAAGGTACTTATAAGCTCGAAAATGCTAAAAAGAGCGGAAGTAATGCAGTATACAACTATGCGGAGAAAACAGCATATTGGCCTATTAAAATTGCTGCGACGAATGAAATGGCAGCAGCTACGGCTGAGTATTTAAAGGATGGAAAGATCCATCGTAATATAATTTACAGTATTGACGCGACTTTAGCTGGTAGAGGATATGATGATCCGACTGTTCCTCCAACAGACTTTGTTGAATTGTTTGTTAAGACAAAGGTTCTTGATTGGGGTAGCGCAAATCAATCTTCAGTTGTCGAATAATATCTATTCTCTGAATAACAACCAAAAGGCATTCCTTTTATCGGGAGTGCCTTTTTTGCATATATAATTCTGGTTATGAATTGATCCGGAGACTACAAAATTTACTATCCTTTCCTTATGATGGCGATCCCATATGTCTTGAACCTAAGAACCGGAATATTATTTCATGAGAACATCTACAATATCTACAATTCAACCTCATACTTATTGTAAATAAATATGTTATATAGTGGTTGCAGATGGAATAACATCTACAATTTTCATTCTGCATCTACCATGTTTTAATGGGAAACGCAAAAAAATCACTTCTCAAGCTTGCGGACTCGTATATTTAGTATTTGAAGATTTCATAAGAGACAGACAAAGGGATTAAAGCCAATAAGAGTTTCAATAGGTGAAGTTAGTGGTTTCATACTGAAGAAACTTTTATTTCATACTGAAGAAACAAAAGTTTCTCTATAGCAAAACTTTTGTTTTTCTATGCAAAAACTATTATTTATTGAAATACAGAATGTTATACATTATTTATCGTTAGTAGTAATTGTTCGTGCTAATCTTTCCGGTAACCTAATGATGGTAGATCGAAGTTTGTAGTGGTAGATGTTCACTATCTACCACCATAAGATAAATCATTTACAATCAAAAGATTACATAAATAATGGTAGATATGGTAGATGATTTGGATTATTTACCATAGAATGGCATCTGGGGCGTGTCCGGAGAGAACAACTTCTTAAACATAAATCTTTTAACTTTCTAACTTTGCCAACGGGCATTGACATATTATATTTATAACAAAAAAGGCATTCCCTGTTGATAGAGAATGCCTTTTGGTTATTATTAGAGAATTGATATTATTCGATAACAGGAGCTTGAGTGGCTGTACCCCAATTCATAACCATTGTCTTTACAAACAAGTCGGCTGTAGGATCATCCTTAGGGAGAGTCGGATCTGCATAACCATTACCTGCGATAGTAGCAGAAATCTGATAAACCACGTTTCTATGTACCTGACCATAATATGTGTCTTCACTATCTAATCCATCGATACCAATCTTTATCGGCCAATAGCGCAATACAGGAGTACTCTCTTCGCCGAATGTCCAAGATGTGTTATCGTTCATTATAGCTTTTATATAAACTTCACCACTGATTACCAATTCGGATGCCAAAGTTGTTTTATCCAAGACGAAAGCCGGGCCTTCTTCTTCCGGATCTTCTTGTTCTCTGGCCGCTTTTGTCTGATCATTAGGCAACACATAAAAATATAAAGAGTTAGCAAGAGTAATTGCTTTACTTCCGGTAATAGTAGTACCATTCCAACTCTGAGTATATGTTGTTTCTTCTGTGCTCAATGCCTTTATATAATTAGTCGCATCGACAGTTCCAGCAAAACGACCGAATGAGCTACTAGCGTTAGTTCCGGAATAATAATCATCTCTATTAGCAATTTCATAAGTAGCGGCAATATTACCCCAAACCCTATTTGGCAGATTGAACCACAGATCATTATTTATGCTTTGGTCTGCCACATTCGCTTTTTTACGACCATGTAATACAAAAACATCTTTAGGTACAAACTTAATTGTTCCTGATTTGTATTTTTGAATATTATTAACCTTGACTTGAGTCATATCCAAAGAAAGAGCACTCAATTCCGCACGAGCCACATTTCTAATTAATCCTAAAGGTTTTCCAGATTCAATACTGTTTCCTCCTGTAGCGTTTGAGTAACCATAATAATTTTCACCTTCAGCAAGAGTGAATACTGGACTAATTCCACTACTCATAGGCAATCCATTCGCTTCTGCTCCGGTTAAGACATAGTAAGCAGATGTCAAATCAAAAGAGTTAGCAGTTGCAGTAAGAGCCTCTTTGGGGACATTAGCGAAAGCCAACGCACGATAAGAAGCACCTGCCTTTAATCCCTTAAACTGAATCTCATTGTTTGAACTAGTTTGCTCTTCATCCTTATTAGCAGTAATATCACTAACTTGCAAGAATGTCCCATCCTCATTATAAAGTGCCACAAATAAATTGTGAATCGCAGTTTCGCCCTCTTTAGCATTAGAATCATCAGCAGCTTTTGTCTGTGTATTCTTTGCCAAATTCTTTACCACAATCGTAAGATCCGCAGTGCCTGTTTCTGGAGTAGGTGTCGGATCCACGTTAGGGATAGGATCATCCTCATTTGAACACGCCGCGAACGCGCAAGCGATCATTGTCCCGAATAATAAATTTCTAAGTTTCATATACATATAATTTTATGAGTTAATAAATCTTTTATATAAACCTTTCTTTCTCAATCACTTTTTACATTTTCAGTCACATAACAAGAACTCTTTGTTCAAATCTTCCCCATGACCAATCTGTTGTTCGTTGATGACATCGCAAAGGTATTTGGACTATAAAAAAAAGTAAATAGGTGTTACTTTCATAAATAAGAGGTAAAACTATAAATTTTCATTCGGGATATTTCCGGGCTGATTAGCACCGTTGTAAGGCTATCAAAAAGAGGTTGAAAAATATCGTATCAAAAAACAACTAAAAAATTTTGCCATTCCCCGGCGATTTTCGGGAAATGGCAAAACGATTAATTCTTACCCGGCAGATACTGTGAAGGAGTGACGCCGTATTGTTCCGTAAAACGCTTACGGAAAGTGGCGGTATCGTTGAAGCCGACCATTTCCGAAACCTCTTGGATAGAGTATCGCTGCATACTGATCAGTTCGGCGGCTTTCTTCAAACGTACCATACGGGTAAGCTCCAATATACTACTATCCGAGTAGAGTTTTATCTTTCTATATAATGTAGGGAGACTCATGTTTAAAGAATCCGCCAAAATCTTCGCCTCAAAACTAGGGTCATCCAAATGTTTCTCGATCGTCGAGATAACCGCATCCATAAAAAGATTGGAAGGGGAATCATCTTTCTTTACCGTTTTCTCTACCTCGGGATGCGCACCTACAGGACTCGACGTATAGAAACGTCTCATCTCATCCCTACGTTTCAACAAACTGTTTACCTTACTTCGTAGCACCTCTACATCGAATGGCTTGGTTATATAATCATCGGCGCCACATTCAATGCCAGCTATAACATCCTCACTCTCTACCTTTGCGGTTAGCAAGACAACTGGCACTTGCGCTAATTCTGGGATGCCTTTGATTTCACGACAGGTAGCAAGCCCATCTTTAACGGGCATCATCACGTCACATAAAATAAGATCCGGCCGTTCAGCTCGTGCGATCTCTACACCCTCCTGGCCATTATGAGCTTCCGAAACATGATACTCACTGGCAAAAACATGACGCAGGAACCAACGGATCTGATCACTGTCATCAATCACCAACATTTTCTTCCCGGTCTCTTTCTTTTTCGGAACAACTTGGATCAACTCGGCGATCTCCTCCTTCTGCATCTCATTCAGCTTTACCAGATCACCATCCGGCTCGATGAATTCCACGGCACGTTCCATATAATGGCTTCTCCCCAAAGGAATCAATATCGTATATTGGGTTCCCGTCTCGTCCTCCGATGAAATTCCTTCGAAAATAGCGCCGGAAGATTCTGTCATATCCACGATCTGTTTCAAACCCAAACGGGTACTTTCGCTTTCTCCTAACCCATCATCTTGGATAGAGAAAGAACAATAAGCCTTGCCATTTGAGCGCACCACGGAAATATTGATCGAGATCTTTCCAAAGCGGTAGGTATTTTTTAACGCATTAGATAAAAGTACACGCAAGGCAAACTCCATCTTCCGACGATCTATCCAGACCCAAAGAACAGAGGTTTGGGTATTAATATGAAATTCCACATTATTCATGGCTATCCAGTCCACGAATAAATCACAAATCTGCTTTGTTATACTGATCATGTCATAACGAGCTATCCGAAGATGGTTTGCCACGTCATCTCCATGACGGGTATTTCGCAATTGCTCGATAAGGTCTTGAAGAGCCAAGGTATTACGGTAAGCAGACAATAATTGAGTCGCTTCACTAGAGTCAATATCATTTTTACGTTGCAACAACTCACTCAACGAACCAAGCACAAGCGATAGTGGAGTACGCATTTCATGAATCGTTTCAACAAAAAACGAATTATGGAGCTTTTCCATTTCCTCAAGGCGCTTTTTCAAATCCTCCCGTTCTACCTCATTATCCCTATTCCAATTATCAGTCTCACGGATTTTATTGACCAACATTTGTTGGATCTCCCGATTTTTTACGCTTAACGCATCGACAGACCGAAGAAGCTCATCGTTTCTCGCCATAAGCTCACCATCTTTGGCAATATACTCTTTCTTCAACCTATACATATAATAACTCAAAAAAGCTATTACACATATGGACACTATCAGTAAAATGATAAAAGGTAGAATTCCTTGAGAGCCCTCCATTGTATCATTGGCCGCAGCAATATAATGAGCTTCAACGAACAAGCCCCAAAATGCCATCATAAATTTCGCTTTAAAACCTTTTGATCTCATATCATTGATTATTAAGATGTTATTTATATAAAACGCCAGTAAAAAACGTTCGTTTAAATCTTGCGTTTTTATGTGTATAAATTATGAAGTCTCATTGATAATCATGTTATTTTTTTTATTATTTTTATCCAACTGAATAACTGAAATTTAAATAAAATTTTTGACCTTTGTAAGGCTGCAAAAAAGTTGAAGATAAAAACGCAAGATTTAAACGAACGTTTTTTACTGGCGTTTTAATAGACGTTAACAACAACTGCATTCCTATCACACAACAGAGGCAAGGCTATCGGTAAGGACCAGCGATGATATATTTACCACTCAAATTGATAGGAATAAACTAATTAACATTATTTAAGCATCATCCAAAACATGCATCAATAAAGGGACATAGAGGTATAATGATAGTTTTACCCACTTTTTTGATAAAAATACCCATCATAAAAGATACAACCTATGATTTTTATACATACATTCGCGATGTAGTGATAAGGAAAGACCGTTGAGGGGCGGTCAAAAAAAACCAAGTCACTTAGATTAAGGGTAAAGCATATAAAAAGTAGGGTCATGAAAAAGGGTAATTTTTTCGCAAATTGCGTATTTGCGGTTTCTGTTATTTTCACAGTTTTGTCATTCTCCGCTTGCACGGATGATTCAAATGACGTAGTAGCAACAACGAGTGAGGTTATTGAACAAGCCGAAGTGCCATTCTCCGTGGTATTAAAAGCAATGAATTCAGATGGTAACGACATTACGACCAAGGGAGAGGTGAATGGAGCTACATTATTTGTCTTCGATCAAAACAACGATTTCTTCGAGCAGATTAATGTAAACAAATCTACAATTTTATCTCGCCGGGCTATAGACATTAACTGCCCGAACAGTAATGACATAACCGTGATCGCATGGAGTGGAATCAATTCTGGAAACGAAGAGATTTCAAACATGAGCAAAGCCAATATTATATCCGATTTGCAAGTCAGTCTAAAAGAGAATAACGGCATAGCTAATATTCCGAGCGATTTGTTCTATGGACAAGTTACGCTTCATAAGAACTCTTCAACAAAATCCACCGTATCAAACGAATTACAAATCATTCGCAAAACTTCAATTTTCCAGCTTTCAACGAAAGGACTGATCAAGTATCTAGGGAGTAATGCCGGAAATTTTGAATATCGAATTAAAAATACAAAAAGCTCATTGGACTACAATGGCAACCCAACTGGAGAAGAGGTTGAATTCGCTTTCCCCGCTTCTTTTGACGAAAAAGGTAATTTGACAACAGAAGCCCAAGCCATTTTTCCGGCTCAAAATATAACGATAGAGCTTTACAAGGACGGTGATCTTATTTTTTCTAGCGAAAAAGACAAAAACGGAGAATTATTCGCTGCAAACCCCGGAAAACGCACCGAGATCACTTTCAAGTACTCTGGAGAAGTTTCGGCTAATATTGTAATTGCCGACTGGGCAACCGTTATCCAACATATAACACTGAATTAAGATACCCTCAATTTTTATATGCTTTGGCGCACGTCACGAGATTAGAGAATTTCGGGCGTGCGCTGTTTTTCTCTCAAAAACCGCATTCTCAGTGATAGGAATACCCATGATATTGACACGAACACCGTCTTAACTTTATTTAAATATTAACGGAAACCCGCTTCATTACAAGGCTCACCCCATCTGTTGATAGTTTTACACACTAAACTGATACAAATACCGATCAAATAAAGATACAACCTATGAATATTATGAATATATTCGCAACAGACATTAGGATAAGCATATAAAAATCACAGCAGGGTCACTACATAAACAAGGGTAACTAGATTTAAATTTTATATGCTAAACGCACGCTTCAGATGATTTCCGAGGCGTGCGTTATTTATATGATAGAAATACATTCTCCTATTGAGACAAATACCATCACTCAAAACATTTAGACATACATATCTTTGTATTTATAAATCAAGCAAAGCAATTTGCGAAATTTTACCCTATGACCCTGCTTACATATATAATTACCCTTAAATTATGATGTAGGCAAACCTAATTAACATAACCGCGAGGTTACATAATTATTTTGCCTGAACAATCAAGATCGTTTACGAGAAAGATTGTTCAGGTTTTTTTATCCTCCCAAAAGACCATCTGATAGCAAAAGAAAAAAGGAGATCGAAAAATCGACCTCCTTTTCTAGGTAGCGAGACCCGGGATTGAACCGGGGACCTCATGATTATGAATCATGCGCTCTAACCAGCTGAGCTATCTCGCCATCATTTCATTGTCACTATTTCTCTTATTGACGGTGCAAAAGTAGGGGTTATTTTTGAATTACACAACATTTTCAATAAAAAAATTCGCTTAATTTTTAAGACCTCCACCTAATCAGTTAGTTATTAGTTACTTTTTTCATCATTAAAATTAGTCGTTTTCAAATCTTTTATGTATCTTGCGGCAAATATAAGGATAAGAACAATGAAGAAAGAGAAGTTTCATATCGAATACATTTTCGATAAAGTTTCACGACGAAGCTTGTGGAATCACCTAACCACCGCTTTGGGACTTTCCGCTTGGTTCGCCGACGAGGTCATTATAAATGATAATCTCTACACCTTTAAATGGAGTAAAGAGGCCCAAGAGGCAACAGTGATCGACTCCAAGCCGGAGAACTTTATCCGTTACCGCTGGGTGGACGAGGAAGATGAGAACGCTTATTTCGAATTTATAATCCATACAATCGAATTAACAGGTTCTACGGCACTTGAGATTACGGATTTCTCCGAACCCGGGGAGAAAAAAGATTCCATTAATTTATGGGACTCGCAAGTGGAAGATTTGAAGCGAACGCTTGGTATTTAGAGTAGTTTTACAGAAATCTGTGGGGTGTTATCGTTTTTTACACTACTTTTGCCACTTCAACCAGATTAGGCAATGTTGAGAATAAAACGATTATATACATTTATGCTGCAGACATTCCTGCCGTTGTTTCTTATGACATTCGGTATTTGTCTGTTTATTGTGTTGATGCAATTTCTTTGGCGATACATCGACGATATGGTGGGAAAAGGCCTTGGTATCCCTGTATTAGCGGAGATGTTTATGTATGCGGCCTTGTTTCTTGTCCCGATGGCACTTCCCTTGGCTATTCTATTAGCCTCATTAATGACTTTTGGAAATTTAGGGGAACGTCTGGAATTACTGGCCATGAAGTCTGCCGGGGTATCATTGATACATATCATGCGTCCTTTGATCGTAACGCTACTATTTGTGAGCGTGGGAGCCTTTTTCTTCCAAAACAACGTAATGCCCGTTGTCCAAGTCAAGCTATATACATTATTATATTCCATGCGCCAGAAATCACCGGAATTGGATATTCCGGAAGGTTCATTCTACAAAGATATTCCCGGATTCAATGTATATGTGAAGAAAAAGGACCCGAAGGACGGTTTATTAAAAGACGTGATGATCTATGATTATTCGGAAGGATTCAATAACGCCCGTGTAATCGTAGCGGAC
Source organism: Parabacteroides sp. AF39-10AC (assembly GCF_003635405.1). Lineage (NCBI taxonomy): Bacteria > Pseudomonadati > Bacteroidota > Bacteroidia > Bacteroidales > Tannerellaceae > Parabacteroides > Parabacteroides sp. AF39-10AC. The sequence goes on from NZ_QTLP01000003.1 coordinate 245,160, forward strand.
TCCGGACGGCTAAAGACATCCGCCGATAAATTATTCCTTGTCCTATCTTTATTTAACGGAGAATCTTTCGAGAACGTAGGTAAAAGCCAAGCCAACACGACGCAAGCGAGAACCGCCGTCCCCTATCGACGGGAATCATTCAGCAGCAAGGATATCTTGATTGAATTCGACGCGAATTTCAACCGTACCGACGAATCTTTCATGCAGAACCAATATATGGGAAAAAACTTGAAGGATTTACAAACCTCTATCGATTCGATGGGCGTACGCTTGGATAGCATCAAGGACGTGAACGCAAAAAGCATTTACGATGCCTCATACGTAAAAACACTAAAGTCCTTACGAGCTAAAAAAGAGAGTGAAGCCGAGGGGCAACCAGACGAGCAGCAGGAAAAATTGCCGGTAATCACTCCTACCATCCAGTTGGATTTCGACAGTCTTTACCAAGCGCAGGCACCGAGTAGTAAAGCGGCTTTATTAGGCCGGGCCAAATCCTCGATCGAGAATATCAAGACCGACTATTATTTCCGTGCGGCCACGGTTGGCGACGAGGCCTATAAGGTACGCCGCCACTTGACGGAATGGCATAAGAAATTCACGGTATCGTTCGCTTGCATCATGTTCTTCTTTATCGGAGCGCCCTTAGGAGCCATCATCCGTAAAGGTGGGTTGGGCGTACCGGTCGTTATCTCGGTAATCTTGTTTATCTTCTATTATATTATAGATAATATGGGCTTCAAGATGGCACGCGACGGCGTTTGGGACGCATGGGAAGGTATGTGGCTTAGCTCCGTGGTCTTAACACCTATGGGTATATTCCTAACCTATAAAGCGGTAAAAGATTCTGTTATCTTGAATGCCGACACTTACGTGAATGCCTTGAAGAACTTAATAGGTAAGCGTGAAGGGAGAAAAGTGGAGCGGAAAGAGGTTATCATATACACCCCCGATTATGAGGCAACCCTTCCTCAACTGGAGAAATTAGTGGAAGAAAGCACGACTTATCTGGCAAACCATAAACGTTGGATCAATTATCTGACATTTTGGAAACAAGGCGGAAAAGATAACACAGCGGAACTGTTAGCTCAGGACACGGAAAATATCGTGGAGGAATTAAGTAATTCCGACCAGAATTTACTCCTGAATAAATTGATGGACTACCCGGTCATCGGAGGTTACAATAATAAGCTAAGCAAGCATATAAACGGGAAACTTGCCTTGGCTATCGGTATTTTCTTCCCACTGGGATTGCCGATCTACCTATTGGCTACGTACCAACGTAAATTGCTACGGCATGATATCGTCATGGTACAAAAGACCAGTAAGGAGCTGATCAATATGATATATTCATTACATTTGCTAAAAAATAACTCGGATATAAATAATCAATAAATATGAGCGAGATTCAATTAAACACCATCGAAGAAGCTATCGAGGATTTCCGTGAAGGAAAGTTCTTAATCGTTGTAGACGACGAGGACCGGGAGAATGAAGGAGACTTTATCATCGCGGCCGAGAAAGTAACCCCGGAAAAAATCAACTTCATGTTGAAAAACGGACGAGGTGTATTATGCGCCCCGATCACGGAAGAACGTTGCCAAGAGTTGGAGCTGGATATGCAAGTTGCCAATAACACCTCTTTATTAGGTACTCCTTTCACGATAACAGTAGATAAATTAGGAGGGAAATGTACGACCGGCGTTTCCATGTACGACCGTGCGGAAACGATCTTGGCGCTGGCAGATCCAAAGACCAAGCCATCCGATCTGGGACGTCCCGGACATATCAATCCGCTCCGTGCCCGCTCTCGTGGCGTACTTCGCCGTGCGGGTCATACAGAGGCTGCCGTGGATTTGGCCCGGTTAGCCGGTTTATATCCCGCCGGAGCCTTGATCGAGATCATCAACGAGGATGGAACCATGGCACGTCTGCCGCAATTAATTGAGGTAGCCAAGAAATTCGATATCAAGATTATTTGCATCAAGGACCTGATCGCTTATCGCCTCCGGACCGAATCGATCGTAGAGAACGGCGTAGAGGTAGATCTCCCTACCGAGTACGGACATTTCCGTCTCATTCCTTTCCGCCAGAAAAGCAATGGATTAGAGCATATAGCTTTGATAAAGGGTAAATTCGAGAAAGACGAGCCTATCTTAGTACGCGTGCACTCATCTTGCGCTACAGGTGATATCTTCGGTTCCATGCGTTGCGAGTGCGGAGAGCAACTGCACGAGGCTATGCGCCGCATCGACCAAGAAGGCAAAGGCGTTATCGTTTACCTGAACCAAGAAGGACGAGGCATCGGATTGATGGAGAAGATGAAAGCATACAAGCTCCAAGAGGATGGTTTGGATACGGTGGACGCGAACTTGCATTTAGGCCATCAAGCGGATGAGCGAGATTATGGTGTCGGAGCACAGATCTTACGTCATATCGGCGTAACGAAAATGCGCCTGATGAGCAATAATCCGGTAAAACGCGTAGGTCTGGAAGCTTACGGACTTGAGGTAGTAGAGAACGTTCCTATCGAGGTGAAACCAAATCCATACAACGAATTCTACATGAAAACGAAGAAAGAACGTATGGGGCATGTGCTGCATAACATTAAATAGTTATCAGAACGTTGCAAGAATTCCGATTATTGATTACTTTTGTCGCATAATAATAAAACAACCTATACAAAAAGCAATGTCATGACACAAGTCTCAGATCGTTTAGCGAGTTTATCGCCTTCAGCAACATTGGCGATGTCACAAAAGAGCGGTGAGTTGAAAGCTCAAGGTATCGATGTTATCAACTTAAGTGTGGGAGAACCCGATTTCAATACTCCCGACTTCATTAAAGAAGCCGCGAAGAAGGCGATTGACGATAATTTCTCACGTTATTCTCCCGTAGCGGGTTATCCGGCATTACGTAATGCTATCGTTGCCAAATTGAAGAACGAGAATGGACTGGAATATACAGCAGGCCAGATCTCTTGCGCAAACGGTGCCAAACAATCCGTTTGTAACACGGTCATGGTATTGGTAAATCCGGGGGACGAGGTTATCATCCCTGCCCCTTTCTGGGTAAGCTATCCGGAGATGGTGAAGTTAGCGGAAGGAACTCCCGTTATCGTTCCGGCTGGTATCGAGCAAGATTTCAAGATCACTCCAGCTCAGCTGGAAGCCGCTATTACACCTAAGACAAAAGCGTTAATCCTTTGCTCTCCCTCCAACCCGACGGGTTCTGTTTACAGCGCCGAGGAATTGGCAGGTTTAGCGGAAGTATTGAAAAAGCATCCGGATATCATCGTTATAGCGGATGAGATCTACGAACATATTAACTATATTGGTAAACACAACAGCATCGCTTCTATCAAAGGAATGAAAGACCGTACGGTTATCGTAAACGGCGTTTCCAAAGCGTATGCGATGACTGGCTGGCGTATCGGTTTCATCGCCGGACCGGAATGGATCGTGAAAGCGGTTAATAAATTACAAGGACAATATACCTCTGGCCCTTGCTCCGTATCTCAAAAAGCGGCGGAAGCGGCTTATACAGGCTCACAAGAACCCGTTGAGGAAATGCGCAAGGCCTTCGAACGTCGTCGTGACTTAATCGTTAATTTAGCGAAAGAAGTTCCGGGCTTCGAGGTGAATAAGCCGGAAGGCGCCTTCTACTTATTCCCCAAATGTAGTTATTATTACGGCAAGACAGATGGAACCCGTGTAATCAACAACGCTGATGACTTAGCTATGTATCTCTTAGAAGTAGCGCACGTAGCTTGCGTAGGTGGTACCTCTTTCGGGGCACCTGAGTGTATCCGCATGAGTTACGCTACCAGCGATGAGAATATCGTGGAGGCGATCAAACGTATTAAGGATGCGTTGGCCGCATTGAAATAAGAAAAAATTAAACAGATATACTTACTTGGCAAAGTAAGATATACTGCATTGGACAAGTAAGTATATCTTCTATGGGCAAGTAAGCTATACTTCATAAAAAAGGCGATACATTGGGTTGTACCGCCTTTTTCTTTATATCAAATACGTTACCGCAATTATTCAGCACGCAAAGTGAAACGTTTGAACGCCAAGATTTGTAACTCAGGATCGATCTCCTTCATTGTCTCTCTTACAGTCTTCTTGCCATCCATAATGTCTTCTTGGTTCAACAAGCAAACCTCTTTCAAGAACTTGCCCAGACGACCCTTAGCGATATTCTCGATCATCTGTTGAGGTAAGTTAGCCGCCTTCTCAGCGGAAACAGTAGCAATGATTTCTTTAGCCTTAGCTACATCCTCTGCCGTGATCCAACCCTTATCCATGTTACTTTCCATGTGAGCCTCGCTATCTACATGCGAAGGATTAATACCAGCCTTCTTCAATGCAGCCTCTACAGCCTTCTGTACCTGCTCAGCCTTCGTCTTCTCGATAGCAACCTGGATCTCTTTCTCTTTTACAGACTCAGGAACACCAGCCTCATCAATAGCAATCGGATTCATAGCGGCGATCTGCATAACAATATTGTGAGCGGCTTCCTCAGACTCCTTGTTGAAAGCGGCGATCGTACAAAGTTGGTTCTTGCCCATATGGTTGTATACAGTAGTGTAAGCACCTTCAACTACGCAGTAGCCATCCAACTCCATTTTCTCGCCAGTGATACCGCTACGATCCGTAACAGCTTCTTGGATAGTACCCTTGCCCATAGGCAAAGCTTTCACCTCGTCCAAAGTACGGCATTTGTTAGCCACGGCAGCGTCCAAGATAGCTTGAGTCAAAGCTACGAAGTCCTCATTCTTAGCCACGAAGTCCGTTTCGCACTTCAAAGCGATGATAGCGGCGAACTCGCCATCCTTCTTAGCCAACACACAACCCTCGGCAGCCTCACGATCAGAACGTTTAGCGGCGATAGCCTGTCCTTTTTTACGGATAATTTCCATTGCTTTCTCGATGTCACCGTCAGACTCTGTCAAAGCCTTCTTACAGTCCATCATACCAGCTCCACTCATTTTGCGCAGCTTGGTAATATCAGCCATTGTTACAGCCATAATCTTATTTCCTTTATCTTTAAAATGTTTATACTTTCAAAAATTGACAATGGACAGTTGCCAATTGACAAATCCTGTCAAAAGCCAACTGCCCATTGTATTTGTATTCTAATTGTCAATTGTCAACGTCAATTGTCAATCGAATTATTCTTCGTCTTTCGCGAACTTACCGGCAACGTTAGCGTTCAACGCATCGTCGTCTTCTTTCTTCGTACGTTCTTTCTTAACAGCAGCTTTTGCCTTACGCTCTCTTTTCGGAGCTTCCTCAGCAGCCTCTGCGTCAATTTTCTCAGCCTTACGCTCTTGCAAGCCTTCGTTCATAGCCTCGCAGATAGCGCCCAAGATAACCTCTACAGACTTTGTAGCGTCATCGTTAGCCGGGATAACGTAGTCGATATTGTTCGGATTAGAGTTCGTATCAACCATACCGAATACAGGGATACCCAAACGGTTAGCCTCGCGAACAGCGATATGCTCTTTCATCACGTCTACAACGAACAACGCTGACGGAAGACGAGTAAGGTCTACGATAGAACCTAAAGTCTTCTCCAACTTAGCGCGTTGGCGAGTGATTTGAAGTTTTTCTCTCTTAGAAAGATTATCAAATGTACCATCTTTTGTCATCTTATCGATAGTAGCCATCTTCTTGATAGCTTTACGGATCGTCGGGAAGTTGGTCAACATACCACCCGGCCAGCGCTCGATAACGTAAGGCATACCTACGGAAGCAGCCTTATCAGCGACAACTTGTTTAGCTTGTTTTTTGGTAGCCACGAAAAGAACTTTCTTGCCTTGTTTAGCCAAGTTCTTCATAACTTCAGCGGCTTCGTCTACTTTAGCAACTGTTTTATAAAGGTCAATGATATGAATACCATTGCGCTCCATGAAGATATAAGGAGCCATAGCGGGATTCCACTTTCTTTTTAAGTGTCCGAAGTGTACACCAGCCTCTAATAATTGATCAAAATTTACTCTTGACATTGTTTTTTTCTTAAATCGTTTACTTTCTTTGTTTAATTTCAACCATCAGGTAGTCTTTCCGCATGTCCACATGTAAAAAGAATCCCGATAATTTAGATACTAAACGCTTCGCTTTACTTGTAAGGGACTCACAAATAACATTAACGTTTACTGAACTGGAATCTCTTACGAGCTTTCGGACGACCCGGTTTCTTACGCTCAACAGCACGAGGATCGCGAGTTACGAATCCTTCCGCTCTCAAGACAGCCTTATCTTCCGGATTAATCTTTATCAACGCACGAGAGATAGCCAAACGGGCAGCCTCAGACTGACCTTTGAAACCACCACCGTCAAGGTTGATCTTAATATCATATTGCTCAGCGACGTTCAACTTTGCTAACGGCTGCTTTACGATAAACTGAAGGATTGAAGAAGGAAAGTATTTTTCCAGCTCACGTTTGTTGATCGTGATCTTTCCCGTACCTTCGCTAACGAATACGCGAGCGACTGCCGCTTTACGTCTTCCTATTGCATTTACTACTTCCATCGTGATTATTTATATGAGTTTATATCGATTAACTTAGGTTGTTGAGCCTCGTGCTTGTGCTCAGTTCCCTCATAAACGTACATGTTGTTCAACAACTTTGCACCCAGACGGTTCTTAGGCAACATACCTTTTACTACTTTACGGAACAGACGGTCGCCACCTTTCTTCAAAAGATCAGCCGGAGTATACTCGATCTGTCCACCGGGATATCCGGTATATCTCAAATAAATACGATCGTTCCACTTGTTACCAGTCAGAACGACTTTGTCTGCATTGATGATGATTACATTATCACCACAGTCAACGTGCGGAGTGAAATTGGGTTTGTACTTACCGCGCAAAAGCTTCGCTACTTTAGCGCAAAGGCGACCTAACGTCTGGCCTTCAGCATCAACAATGACCCACTCTTTGTTTACAGTTGCCTTGTTTGCAGAAATGGTCTTAAAACTTAAAGTATCCACTGCTTAAAAATTAAATTAATTAATAACTCAAAAAACTAGCCTTACCAACATTGTCACAACGGACACATGATGCAACAACGTGCTAAGAACTAAACTCTTAGTACAATTTGATAATAATCGGCTTGCAAAGGTACGGGTTTTATCCGAAATACCAAACAAATCTAATTATTTTTCAAGTTATTATGAAGATACTCATCACTTACGGAAGTAATACCCCAAAGAGAATGTCACGTTATTTTGATAAACGGAAGTCTCGCCGTCACGCTTCAAGGCACGGCGGTCTATCATGCCGCATAGGGAACTTACGGAAAAGAAAAAGTTACTATATTCTACCGATAGGCCGACATTCATGCCAAAGTCGCAAGGTTTCAAGTCCTTCTCATCGGACACGCCGAAATGGAGATCCGGATTGGTCTCCCGGCTCTTCATCTTGCCAAACAAGGACCAATCAAAGGTAGGACCGGCGAATACGGACAGATGAACGTCCGTGAAGGTAAACGTATAAGCCACATTCACGGGTATCTGCAAAGAGTAATACCAACATTTATTATGAAGCGCCATCCCATGTATATCCTGATTCGAATAATAAGCGCCACCTTGGTTTACGAACGCCACCTCAGGACGAAGCGACCATTTTTTATTCTTACTCAAAGGAATATCCGCCAAACCCGCTATGCTGAAACCGAAGCGGGCTCCCGCCTCATACGTATCCTCCACTTTCTGGATCAACGAAGAATAAGCGCCTCCGGCACGTACGCCGAAAGAAACCTGAGCCATCGCCGGTAAAATCATCATCACGGCAATCAACAACAATCCGATCTTTCTCATAAACTTCCTCATTTGCTTTTCCTTCTAATAGTAAGCAAAGATATACATTTTTCAATAACATCTACATTTATCCTACTGAAACCTATAAGAAAGCGGTATAAAAAGCGCAGCTTTGCCATTTAAGCTTTAACGAATGGCACAACATGATACATCTTATCCCCATAAGATGATACATCTTATCCTTGCAACATGATACATCTTATTGCCACAACACGATACATCTTCAACAGAACTGTCTTGAAGCTGATTCCCCTACTGAGTAAAACCGGAATCTCCAAACCAATAAAGCCCCGACTGGACGAACCGGCCGGAGCTTATTCCTTTTCCGCCCTCGCTCCTCACGGAGGTAACGGCAGATGAACTTTAATTTATTACTTTAGTATTAATATTAATCCATTCCCGCCTGTTCGCCCTCACGGGGTACTTGAATCACTACAACTCCCGCAGGAATGATTTTCGATTTATGTTTTATCGTCATTATTCTTATTTAACGACTGCCTTAACAGCTTCCTCACCATCGACAGCTACCACGATGATGCCCGCAGGAGCGGCGATCGTAGCGTTATCGGATGTAAGAACCGTGCTAGCCACAACCTTACCAAGAACGTTCGTGATTACCACGTTCTTTCCGGCAGCGCCTTGGATCTCAACAGTACCGTTGCCAGCGATTACCTTAACGCCTTCTGCTGCGTCTGCGATAGACTCGTTAGCTGTAGGATCGCCTGTAGTGATAGTGAAGCGCATTGCTTTCTCCTTGCTACCGCTCCAAGACAACTGGTCGTTGAAGCTATACAGATAAGAACCCTTCTTGGCTACAGAACGGATACGATATTCGTTCTCATTGTCCTCGCACTGGATGATCTGAACCTTGAAGTAATCCAAGCCACCTAATACGCCCTCATCATCAGCCTCTTCAGCCACGGAAACCTTGTTACCCTTAACGACCGTAGTCAAAGTATCCTTAGTCTCCCAAAGAGTGGCCGGCTTGAAGATCGCCTTTGTCTCACCCTTGATCCACTCATACTTTCTGTCGTATGTACCATCTGCGACATAATAGTTTACAGAGTCTGCCGGGTTGAACAAGAACAATCTGTCACCATTCTCAACCGTACCCTTGTTAGAGATATAGAAAGAAGGAACAACAGCGTCCTCATCGGTTACTTGCAAGTAGAATGAGTATTGATTCTCGTTTACCACGATACCATCGCGATTCTCGTTCATGGAGATATAGTTACCCTTATCGCTTACCAAGGAGATATGACCTTCCTCTGCCGGGTAGCTGATCTCCGGTGCTTCTACGATCAAGTAGGTGTTCAATAACCAATCTTGTTGTGTAGAAGTTGACGGCCATGCGTAAACTGAAGACGGAGTAGTATATTGACATTCGTCGATAGAAGCCTTATAAGTAGCGTCTACAACAGACTTCGTATTCTCATTCAAAATTGAAGCGATAGAACTGTTTGTGTCACCCACCGGAATCAAGTAAACAGAACCATCGGCGGCTAGCTTGATCACGAACTTAGCTTGACCTTCATTAACTAACACTTCCTGTTCTGTTACATTAGTTACAGGACTAGTTCCTTGCGGGAAATATTTATCAGTCTCGATACCATCATTGATATACTGCAACTGATAAACATAAGCGTAGCCCTTATCTGCTCTAGCCTGTACCGTCACGCGGCCATCCTTATTGTAAACGAAACTGCGCTCGATGATCGTACATTTTTTATCATCTTTCACCAATTGCCATTGAGCGGCATCGGATACCTCGTTAGCGAACTTACCGTTCTTGTTCAATTCATATCCAGTCAATGGGCTTGCTTGTTTCTTAGCTGCCACATACCACTTATTGGAAGTCTCGTTGTTATCGCGAGCGAAAGCCATCGTCACCAAAGTCTCATCGTCTAGGTTCAAGAAACCTGCGTACGGATCAACCTCAGCCGGAGTCAACTCGACGATCAGTTGTTGCATTTCAGCGACTTCACCCTCTGTCTCATTGTATGTGTTCGCGTCTACATAGATAGCGGTAACCTTTTCGCTCTTTGTGGACAATTCGTAAACGTTCTCGCCCAGATCAGCCTTCGGGAACAAGCTTGCTGTGAAATACTCGCCGGTCTCACGGTTCGTGAATGTCACCTCATACTCATTGTCTACGCTGGAGATAGCCCATTGATAAGCCGGAGTCTCCAATTGAGAAAGAACCTTAGCCTTAGCTACCAACTCGAATTGAGAAGCTTTAACGGCGTTCGTCAAGTACTTGCCGTATACGCTCTTGATGTCTTTCTTGTCGATGTTATCGGTAGATGACCCAAATTCCTTACCGTCTAAGATACGGATCGTGTAAGCGGCGACCTTAGCCTCCGTGTTCAACAACTCGATACCTTTCTTCATACCGGCGGCAGCCAACTTGAAGATGAACTGGTCATCTGTAGCATGTGTAGTGGTCAGATAGTACTTGTCACTATGTTTCAACACATGTAACTTAACAGGCTTAGTAACGTGCTTAGCCTTGCTAGCTTGCTCACGATAACGGAAATCATCAACGTTCAACTCATACGGATAAGCGTCCACATAGCTCTTTTGCACACGGAAGTTAGCGTTATTGATAGAGATATCGTTACCTGCTGTCATCCAAGCATTATCCGAACCTTGATAGAAGTTCAAGTCGCTGACTTTCACCTCTGCCAAAGCGAAACCATCACCAGAGGCACGTCCCGCATTTGTAGCCTCAACGGTCTCCGTTGAGCTTACGACCAAGATCGTAGCGTTCATCCATTCTTTATAATCAGCATCATCTTTCGGAGCGTTCTCTGTGAAGAAATACATACCCGGCTCGATCCTCAAATCACTAGTATTACCCGAATAAGAAGGATACTGAGTAGCGTCAACTTCAATAGCGGTAGATACATAGCGAGCTACCACCTTCTTCGTATTGAACAAGTTGCCGATCGGCTCCTCGGTTTGATCCGTATCATAAGGCTTGGAAGCGAATGAGAATCCAGAAGTGTTATATAATGCGTTCAACTCGGTAACATCCTCAAGTTCCTCGGATTTAACCTCATAGAACACAGGAGCAGAGATCGTAGTAGTAGAGACCAATGGGCTGCCAGACCATGACAGACCGTTCCAAACAGTCGCACCCGCTTTATAGGCAACCATGTACTTATTAGAGACAGAATACTTCGCACCAGTGGGAGTAGAAGTGACAGCACCTGTATTCTCAAACACGAAATCCTTAAAGGTATCCTCGGCTTTCGCTGCCGGGTCTGTCTCTATCGCATTATATGCGCTGTTGTATCTCAACGCCTTTCCAGTCTCCGCATTGGTGAGGGTATAAGAGAAGAAACCTCTCGGAGCCTCTGTCACGCTGACCGTCCAAATGTACTTCTTTACGCCGTCTTTGCTATCGCTGTCATCGTAAAAAATCGGAGTGTTTATAGCCTCCCCTACCTCAACAATCTTACCGGTAGTAGTGCTTATTTCATGACCATAGGCTAGCGATGAAGAGGCATCTACCATCACATATCGAGCCCCGTTTTTCAGTTCATTCGTTACTGTAGATCCGATTCCGGTCAAATCTTTAATGGAAACCGTCGGCGTCTGAGCGAAGGCACTACCGCACAGCGACCCCGCCACAAGCAGACCCGCCGTTAACAATGTAGAAATCTTTCTGTTCATAATTTAGAATTTAATATTAATAATAGTGTTAATTAAGCACTTAGCTATTTTCTGATAGCAGACTACCGTTAGAAAACGACTAGTCTAAACCATCGTTTAGATCTTGCGTTTTTAAAGAAGGAAAACGGGAGGTTCGTTTACGGAATCGGTTGTTTCGTAAAGGATAGGCTATCCTATTGATAAGAAAGCGAATAAGGGATGAAAAAAATAGCCCGGAAGGGTTGCAGAAGTCAAAGAAACGCGTACCTTTGCAAATGACTAATTAAAACGATCGTTTAAATCAATCATTTTTCTCTTTTATTATTTAATGTACATGCGTACATTAGTAAATACACCATCCAATAATCAACAAAAGTAAGATCACCTTTTGCGATAGATCGGAATATTAGTTTCCTTTGTTCTAGCAAAATGACATTTTGTAAACAGAACTCCCTGAGATTCGCTTTTTCCAAGCATAAGTACAGTATAAAACGGCTTTTCACACAGAAAAACGCCATTCATAACTATCTTCCATCCGCTAGTTCGAGCACCTCACGAAAACCTCCTGTCACGATATACGGCTTATATCAAGCAAAATATCAATACAACATCTGTTTATATAACATATAGATTCTATAGAATCACACATATTATAACCTCATTATATCCTTCAGAAAACACGTACGTGTTTCCGAAAAAAGACGTACGTGTTTTTTTAAAAGCAAAACAACCTCTCTCGTACTAAAAAATATTTCCTACCTTTATGCACTCATTTCAATATGCACCAGACTATACATTAATATATATGGAACCGTTTATTCATTTACACGTACATACCCAGTATTCCTTGCTGGACGGACAGGCATCCATCGACGCATTGATCGACAAAGCGTACAAAGACGGAATGCGTGCGATCGCCGTAACAGACCATGGCGTTATGTTCGGTATCAAGGAGTTTTTCAATAAGGTTAGCAAAAAGAACAGTAAACCTCTCGGGATCATCAAGGACTCCGAGAAAGAACTAAAACCGCTGCTGGCCAAGGATGCTCCAACCGATGAGGAACAACAAAGGATAACGGAACTACAAAAACAAATCGCCGAAGCGAAAGCTTCCATCTTCAAGCCGATCATCGGGTGCGAATGTTATTGCGCTCGCAACGGAAGGCATAGCAAGCTGGCCTCGCAAGACGACCGTAGCGGCTGGCACTTGATCGTTCTGGCCAAAAATAAGAACGGATACAAGAACCTGATCAAGATGGTATCCCTCTCATGGACGGAAGGATTCTACGGACGTCCGCGTATCGACAAAGAGTTGTTGGAGAAATACCACGAGGATCTGATCATCTGCTCCGCCTGTTTAGGTGGAGAGATCCCGCAGCATATCATGCACGGACGAATCGATAAGGCCGAGGAGTCTATCAAATGGTTCAAAAACTTATTCGGAGAAGATTATTACCTTGAGATGCAACGGCACGAGACACACGACCCCAACGCCGATTGCACGATTTTCCCGCATCAACAAGAGGTGAACAAGGTACTGATCGAACTTGCTCACAAACATAATATCAAGCTAATCGCCACCAACGACGTCCATTTCGTCAATGCCGACGACGCTGAGGCCCACGACCGCCTGATCTGCCTTAGTACCGGCAAAGACTTGGACGACCCCAAGCGTATGCGCTACTCCAAGCAAGAATGGATGAAGACAACCGCCGAGATGAACACCATCTTCGCCGATATCCCCGAAGCTTTGAGTAATACCCTCGAGATAGCCGACAAAATAGAATTCTACTCCATCGACAGCGGTCCTATCATGCCGACTTTCGCCATTCCCGAGGAGTTCGGCACCGAGGAGTCCTACCGTCAGAAATTGACAGAGCATGATTTATTTGAGGAATTCACCCGAGACGAGAACGGTAATGTCGTATTAAGCGAGGAAGAGGCGCACTCCAAAATCAAGAAATTAGGTGGATACGACAAACTATACCGCATCAAGCTGGAAGCCGACTATTTGGCGAAATTGACATACGACGGAGCCAAGGAGCTTTACGGAGACCCCTTGAACGATGAAGTAAAGGAGCGTCTGAACTTCGAGTTACATATCATGAAGACCATGGGTTTCCCCGGCTACTTCTTGATCGTACAAGATTTCATCCGTGCCGCTCGTGAGGAACTCGGTGTATCCGTAGGACCGGGACGTGGTTCGGCCGCCGGATCTGCCGTAGCTTATTGCTTAGGGATCACCAAGATCGACCCGATCAAATATGACCTCCTGTTCGAGCGTTTCTTGAATCCGGACCGTATCTCCCTCCCCGATATCGATACCGACTTCGATGATGATGGCCGTGGCGAGGTCTTACGCTGGGTAACGGAGAAATACGGTGCCGAGCGTGTGGCTCATATCATTACTTATGGTACAATGGCTACCAAGTCCGCTATCAAGGATGTCGCCCGGGTACAGAAATTACCGTTATCCGAATCGAACCGGTTAGCCAAATTGGTTCCGGATAAGATCCCCGACATGAAGAAGTTCAAATTGGGTGACGCCATCAAGTATGTGCCGGAACTAAAAGAGGCGGCTAACGGAAATGATCCGCTGGCACGGGATACCTTGAAATACGCCCAGATGCTGGAAGGCAACGTCCGTAACACGGGTGTACACGCCTGCGGTGTCATTATCGGACGTTATGATATATCGGATGTCGTACCTGTCAGTACGGCGAAAGACAAGGATACCGGCGAGGAGATGCTGGTTACCCAATACGAGGGTTCCGTGATCGAGGAAACCGGATTGATCAAGATGGACTTCTTGGGCTTGAAGACCTTGTCCATCATCAAGGAAGCAATCGAGAACGTGAAACTGACTACCGGACATGATCTGGATATCGATCATATCAGTCTGGAGGACCCCAAGACTTATAAATTGTATTGCGACGGAAAGACAACCGGTACATTCCAGTTCGAGTCCGCCGGTATGCAAAAGTATTTGAAGGAGTTGCAACCTTCTAAATTCGAGGACTTGATCGCCATGAACGCCCTGTATCGCCCGGGCCCAATGGATTACATCCCTTCTTTTATCGCCCGTAAACAGGGTAAGGAGGAGATCAAGTACGATATTCCCGTCATGGAACGCTACCTAAAAGATACGTACGGTATTACGGTCTATCAGGAGCAGGTCATGCTTCTATCCCGTTTGCTCGCTAACTTCACGCGTGGTGAGAGTGATGCCTTACGTAAGGCGATGGGTAAGAAGTTGATCGAGAAGATGAACCACTTGAAGTCTAAATTTATGGCTGGTGGTCAAGCCAACGGCTATAAAGAGGAAACTTTAAATAAGATCTGGTCCGACTGGGAGAAGTTCGCCTCATACGCATTCAATAAGAGTCACGCTACTTGTTACTCATGGGTGGCTTATCAGACCGCTTACTTGAAAGCGAACTTCCCGTCCGAGTATATGGCCGCCGTCTTGAGCCGAAGCTTATCCAATATCACGGATATCACGAAGTTCATGGATGAATGTAAAGCGATGGGTATTCAAGTATTGGGACCGGACGTGAACGAGTCTATCTTGAAGTTCAGCGTAGATAAGAACAAGAACATCCGCTTCGGGCTAGGTGCCGTGAAAGGCGTAGGTGAGTCAGCCGTACAAAATATCATAGAGGAACGCAAGAAGAACGGCCCGTACAAGAGTATCTTCGATTTCGTAGAACGGGTGAACTTGACCGCTTGCAATAAGAAAAACATAGAGTCCATGGCTTTGGCCGGAGCGTTCGATAACTTCGGTATCCAGCGTGAGCAGTTCTTCACCGACAGTGGAAAAGGAGAATTGTTCTTGGATACCTTGGTTCGCTATGGTAACAAATACCAGATGGATAAGAGCACGGCAGTCAACTCTTTATTCGGTGGAGACGCCTTGATCGCCATCGCTAAACCGGAGATCCCGCAATGCGAGCGTTGGAGCGATCTCGAACGCCTGAATAAAGAGAAGGAGTTGGTCGGTATTTACCTATCCGCCCACCCGTTGGATGAATACCGTATCATATTAAAGTATGTATGTAATACCGGCATGGTAGAACTTAACGAGCGGGAAACCTTACAAGGCCGGGAAGTTTTATTAGGTGGTATCGTCACCGGTTTCCGGGAAGGAATGACCAAGAACGGAAAGCCTTACGGTATCTTGAAGATCGAGGATTTCACGGGTAGTGGCGAGATCCCGCTTTTCGGACAGGATTATATCGAATACAGCAAGTATGGTAAAATAGGGATGTATCTCTTGATCACAGCCCGTGTAGAGCCTAGCCGCTGGGACCCCAATAAACTGGACTTCAAGATTGGTACCGTCAACCTTTTGCAAGACGAGAAAGACAAGCTGATCGAGAAAATCAGTATCACGGTCCCGATCCATGATTTGGACGAGCCGACAATCAATGAGCTTTCGGTATTGATCAAGAACAATCCGGGCCATAGCCTGTTATATTTTAAGGTTGTCGATGGGGAACATAATATTTCCCTAAATCTCTTCTCCCAAAATATCCGCTTAAACGTGACCCGTGAGCTGGTAGACTTTTTACAGGAGAACGAGAATATCGATTTTAAAATTAATGGTTAAAGTTGTACGACGCTGAAAGAATTTGTACTTTTGGCGTCATAACAATCATTAGATTATAATTCATAATTAAATAATACGTAATTCAAAATGGCACTACAAATTACAGACGCTAATTTCGAGGAGTTGGTTAACTCCGGAAAGCCCATGGTTCTTGACTTTTGGGCAGAGTGGTGTGGCCCTTGCCGCATGGTATCTCCTATCATTGATGAGTTGGCAACCGAATACGAAGGTCGTGTGACGATCGGTAAAATGAACGTTGACGAGAATGACGATGTAGTCGGACAATTCGGTATCCGCAACATCCCTACCGTTCTTTTCTTCAAAGACGGTAAGATGGTTGATAAAGTAGTAGGCGCTACGGCTAAGGATAAGTTCGTAGAAAAGATCGAGGCAATGCTTAAATAATTGAAAGTTGAGAATTGAGAATTGAAAATACCGAGGAATACGCTCTGTAACTTTCAATTCTCAATTTTTACCCCTAAGTATATGTCGCTTGCCCGGAGGACCGGGAAGACGGCTCATCTCAAAACCAGCCGCTTGCATACCTCTGCGTACCTCTCCTTTTGCGCAATAGGTTACGATCACTCCGCCCGGTGCGGTATGAGCATACAAACGATTATAGATTTCCTGATTCCACATCTCCGGTTGTTTCTCGGGCGCAAATGCGTCGAAATAGATCAAATCGATATCATCCGGTAGTTCACAGGCGTTACTATTTCCTTCTATTTTATGAAGTGTAAAGCGCTCTGAGATTGAAACGGGAGTATTCCACTCCGCCTCATGCAAGGCTAAGAATAACTCTTTTCTCTCCGGCCAGATCAGCTCCCCATAATTCAAGGCACGAATCGTATCTAAAGGAAGCGGGTATAACTCCACTGTATGATAATCAATATGATGTGCTTGAGATAGCTCGACATCCTTCAATGTCAAGAAGGCGTTCAGCCCTGTACCGAAGCCAATCTCCACGATTCGGATAAAGTCTTTTTCAAGCGCATGCAATCCCGCCTCTATAAATATATGTCTTGATTCCTGCAGGGCCCCGTTCACGGAATGATAATGTTCATCCATCGCCGGAATATATAGCGTATGGCTTCCATCCGCCGTTATCTGTAATTCTTTCTCCATATGTATGCAAAGATAATACATACGAATCAGAATAATACTTATCTTTACCGCTATAAATATGATATAAGATATGGATAGACGCCATCTTTACTTCTTACTATTCTTATTATGTACCATACAAGCCGCTATCGGTCAACAGCGCTCCTTCTCTATCAAGGGAGTTGTAAAAGACGCATCGAGCGGACAGCCGATACCTTTCGCTAACGTAGTGGTATGGAACACGACGCAAGGGGCGGTCACCGATTCCACCGGATTATTCGAGATATCCGGCATATCACCCGGAAGCTATCGTCTCCAATCCTCCTTTCTGGGATATAAGCCATTCGTTACCGCCGAATTCAGACTAGCGAATAAAGATATATTCTTCCCGATCGAGCTAGAGGAAGCCAGCCAGAATCTGCAAGAGGTTAGCGTAGTAGCCTCTCCGTTCCGTAAAACCGCCGAAAGTCCGCTAGGACTTCGTGTAATCGGTTTCAAGGAGATAGAGAAAAGCGCGGGAGGAAACCGGGATATCTCCCGGGTAGTACAAACCTTTCCGGGAGTAGCGTCTACGGCAGCGTTTCGTAACGACTTGATGGTAAGAGGAGGAGGTCCCTCGGAAAACCGTTTCTTTTTGGATGGCGTAGAGATACCGAATATCAACCATTTCTCTACCCAAGGAGCCTCCGGAGGTCCGGTCGGTATTATCAATCCCGATTTTATCCGGGAGGTCAACTTTTATTCGGCCGCATTCCCCGCATCCAAAGGGAACACTTTAAGTTCGGTATTGGATTTTAAACTACAAGATGGGAATAAGGAGAAATTCTCATTGCGAGGAGTCCTAGGAGCCTCAGATATCGGTGTGTCCGCTAATGGACCGCTAGGAAAAAAGACCACTTACCAAGTGTCTGTTCGTCGCTCTTACCTTCAATTCCTTTTCGATATGATCGGCTTGCCGTTCTTACCTACTTTCACGGATGCCCAATTCAAGATTAAGCACTCCTTCAACCCCAAGAATGAGCTTACAGTTCTCGGATTAGGGGCGATCGATGATATGAAGCTGAATACAGGAATGAAAGACATGAGCGAGAAAAACCAATATATCCTCTCTTACTTGCCGGTCGTAAAACAAAAAACGTATACCCTTGGAGCGGTTTATAAACACTACGCCGGTAAAAATCTCTACTCGGTCATTATCAGCCGTAGCCAGACCAACAATAAGAATATTAAATACAAAGACAATGACGAAAGCAAGGAAGAGAATCTCTCCTTAAATTACCGTTCGGATGAGATCGAGAATAAGTTCCGAACGGAAAACACGTTCCGCTTACCATTCATTCAATTGAATGTCGGAGGAAACATCGAATACGCCCAATACACGAATGACACCTATCAAAAGCAATTTACCTCTATCCCCCGTACCATCGTATATCAAACAGACCTTGGCATATGGAAGTGGGGTATCTATGCCACGGCTATTTATGAGAGTTATAACGAGCGGTTTACCGCCTCTTTAGGTGTTCGTGCGGACGCAAACAATTATTCCTCGGATATGAATAATTTGTTAGATCAGTTATCTCCTCGCCTATCCTTATCCTACCGCTTGTCCGATCCGCTTTATATAAACGCGAATATCGGACGCTACTACGAGCTTCCTCCTTATACGACATTGGGATTCAAGGATAATGAAGGTAATTATGTAAACCGGACAAATCATTTAAGCTATATCCGAAGCGACCAAGCCGGATTAGGCTTGGAATACCGTCCTACCTCATACTTGAAATTCACGGCCGAAGGATTCTATAAACATTATGATCGTTATCCGATGTCCATACTCGACAGTATCCCACTCGCGTCGAAAGGTACAGACTATGGTGTCTTGGGAAATGAGGCCGTATCGTCTACCGCTACAGGGCGAGCTTATGGGCTTGAGATCATGGGACGTTGGTATAATTATAAAGGGCTTACTTTCATCGCATCCTACACTTTGGTAAGAAGCGAATTCAAGGATGGGAGAAATATGGACACTTATCTTCCCTCGGCTTGGGACAATAAGCATCTGTTCACGTTTAGCGGGACTTATTCTTTACCCAAGAACTGGGACGTAGGCGCCAAGTTCCGGGTAGTAGGAGGCGCTCCCTATACGCCTTACGATGTAGAAAAGAGTAGTTATGTAGAAGCTTGGGACGCTAATAACGGGCTATACTATGATTACAGCCGGTTTAACAGCGAACGGCTCAAGCCATTCACGCAGTTAGATATCCGTATCGATAAAACATTTTACTTCAAAAAGATCATGCTTGGAGCCTATATCGACATCCAAAACATATTGAATTCCAAATACAAAGAGCAAGACGTATATATCAAAACGGGTAAAATTATCAACCCGGAAGCTCCCATATATGAACAACGGTACGAATTAAGACCGATAGAACGTCTTACAGGAACGCTTCTCCCAAGTATCGGAGTGATGATCGAGTTATAGATTTTAGGCGTAATAGATTCTTTTTATTTTGAATTTCAGCAATTAATCATAAATCTTTTCTATTTTTGTGGACTGTATGAACAAAAAATAGTACTTTAATCGCAAATAAGCACATGAATAGGTAGGTAAAGAATGACATTATTAAAATACTACATACGATTCGTACTCTTTATCGTGTTAAGTCTGGTCTTTTCTTTCCACTTATACGCTACAGATAATGCAGGCCCTATTTTAATCATTAGCTCCTACAATCCCGATACACGTAATACGACCGCCAATATTTCCGAGTTTATGGAGGAATATAAGCGGGGAGGTGGTATCTCGCCGGTGGTTATCGAGAACATGAACTGTAAGAGCCTCCCGGAAGCCCCCTTATGGGACGGTAAGATGAGAGGTATATTGGATAAATATAAGGAAAATAACACCCCTCAGCTTATCATTATCTTAGGTCAAGAGGCATGGGCTTCTTATATCTCCCAAGAATACAAGCCTAATTTACCGGTTTTATGCGGTATGATCAGTAAGAATGCGATCTTATTACCCGACTCGGATTTAAATGTCGCTGAATGGGAACCGAAATACATCGATATCCAAGAGTACGTAGATAAAGGTTTACACCTTGGCGGGTTCTTGTATTCTTATGACGTAAAAGAAAATATCCGGTTAATACGTAAGCTATATCCCCAAACTCAAAATATAGCATTAATCACCGATAATACCTACGGTGGTTTAGCTATGCAGACCTTGGTAAAAAAGGAAATGGAAAATATCAAGGATCTGAACTTGATATTACTGGATGGAAGAAAGAATAATATCTACACCATTGTTGAGCAAATCAAGAACCTGCCGGATCAGACCGTGATATTGATTGGTACATGGCGTGTAGACGTGAACGACGGGTATTATGTTGGAAATGCCACGTATACCATGATGACCGCCAATCCCAGAATCCCGACATTCACATTGGCATCCGTCGGCATAGGGCACTGGGCCATCGGAGGTTTCAGTCCCAAATACAGGCCTATAGGTTCCGATTTGGCGAAAGAGGCTTTAAGTATATTGGAGAAGAAAATCGCCCCTAAAGATATCCATCCACAAATCATTCCCAATGGATATATGTTCGACGCTTCAAAGATCAAGGCTTTTGATATCAGCAGATTGTCATTGCCCCACGACGCTACTATTATCAACGAGGACCCGAGCCTATTCTCCAAATACAGGTTCGAGATCTTGCTAAGCGTAATCACCGTATTATTTATTTTCCTGATTATGATATTAATCTTCTTTATCCGGACCAATAAACTGAAAGATAAGTTATTGGATCTACAGAAGGATAATATACTAATCATGAATAATATCCAAGCTTCCATCTATTTCATCAAGCCGGATTATACCGTAAAATGGAGAAATGAGGTAGAGTTCCATGACTGTATCCCTGAATTCGGTCCGGCTAATTGCTTCTTGGTCAAGAACGGAGTAAAGCCTTATTGTACCCGTTGCACGGTCGCAAAGGCCATGGAAACCAAAAAGCAGGTCGATATCACGAATGAGTTCGGCGATGGAAAGTATCTTCATATTTTGGCGAACCCTGTATTAGACGAGCACGACAACCTTATCGGGGTTATTTTCAAGAAAGAAGATGTGACAAAACAAAAACAGGCGGAGAACGAACTGAGGAAAGCGAAAGAGAGAGCGGAAGAGTCCGATCGTTTGAAATCCGCGTTCTTGGCGAATATGAGTCATGAGATTCGAACGCCATTGAATGCGATCGTCGGTTTCTCCGGATTATTGGCCGTAACCGAGAATATGGAGGATAAAGAGGAATATATCAATATCATTAATAGCAACAACGACCTGCTATTGCAATTGATCAATGATATTCTCGATCTAGCCAAGATAGAGGCGGGTACGCTAGAATTCGTGGATTCAGACGTAGATGTCAATCAACTATTCTCCGATATCGAGCAGTCTTCCCGTTTGAAGGCGCAAGATGGTGTGCAGGTATGCTTTGTCGAGAAGATCCCGAATTGTATCTTACGCACCGACCGTAACCGGGTCTCCCAAGTCATTACGAACTTTATCAACAACGCCATCAAATTCACGACTCAAGGTAGCATCCTGTTTGGCTACCGCCATAGAGATGATGAGTTGTATTTCTATGTAAAAGATACGGGATGCGGTATCGCCAAGGATAAGATCGGTCAAGTTTTCACCCGTTTCGTTAAGTTAAATAGCTTTGTGCAAGGAACGGGGCTAGGATTATCGATCTGCCAGATGATTATCAAGCGTCTGGGTGGAGATATAGGGGTGGAATCAGAGCAAGGAAAAGGTTCTACATTCTGGTTTACGTTGCCCTATTCGATACTAGAGATGCAGGAAGTCCCGCATGAGAAACCAAAGACCGAGAATGTACAGAAGAGCCAGTCATCCAAATCTGCAACCCTATTAATAGCGGAAGATAACGAAAGCAACTATACTTTATTCCAAGCCATGTTGAAAGATTATAACCTTATACACGCATGGAACGGGGAACAAGCGATCGATTTATTCAATAAATATCAACCGGACTTAATCCTAATGGACCTAAAAATGCCGATCGTAGACGGCTATGAGGCTACACGGGTAATTCGGGAAAAGAACCAGTCCATTCCTATCATCGCCGTAACGGCTTTCGCCTTCGCGGAAGATGAGGAACGGGTAAAACAAAGCGGATTCTCCTCTTACATCGCTAAACCGATCAAGCCGGATAAGCTAATCGCATGTATTAATACTTATTTATAGAATCCGTTTGGTAACAATCGGAAAACGCAAAACGAAAGAGGAACCCTTCTCTACTTGAGAGTCGAGACTAATACTTCCTCTATGACGGTTCATGATCTGCCGGCAAAGACTTAATCCGATACCGGAACCTTTAGATTTAGTCGTGAAGAAAGGCACGAAGACCTTGTCGATCGCCTCGGGAACAATTCCGCTACCATTATCAATCACCGAAATAATAACCATGCCGGCTTTTTGGACAGCCTCCACGACTATTTGAGGAGATAAGGACTCTTCACAAGCCTCTATCGCATTTTTCAATAGATTAATTAATACTTGTTCCACCATGATCCGGTCCGCATATAAATTCAAGTCTTCCGGCTTTACATGAAAGAAGAGGATATCGGATTTCTCCGGGAATAGAAGCCGGATATCGTCAAAGAGAGCCGAAACCGAGAAGTTTCGTAAAGTAGGTAAAGGCAGACGGGTTAATTTCCGATAATTCTCGACAAAATCCAATAACCCCTTACTTCTTCGGTGGATCGTTTGCATGGCTTGTACCATAATAGCGTAGTCTTTCTCATTCATGCCATTTATCGTCGCACGCTCGGCTACCGTCTCTGATAAAGAGATTACCGGAGCGATCGAGTTCATGATCTCATGCGTCAATACCCGGATAAGTTTCTGCCATGCCTCGGTTTCCGCCTCAGCGACCACCGAATTATACAATCGACTCCGTAAAGCCTCCAAGGCAGCGTTCATAGAAGAGGCCAAAGCCTTTTCGTCTTCCGTCATTGAATCGGAAGGATAAAACAGGCTCAGATCCCCGTAATGAATACTCTCTATCAGGTATTCCATCCGCTTAACAGTCTTTTGCTGATCCTTATATAAGAAAACCGAAAGCGCAAGAATACAAAATCCGAACAGCACGGGAATAAACAAAAACCCTTTCAGCATTAAGAATGAGGCAGTAAAAGACAATACCACGATCCCCAAAATACGAGCGAACAACAAGTAACGTATCATAAGCCAAATTTCTCCAATTTACGATACAAGGTAAAGCGGGTAATCCCTAGAAGCTCGGCGGCACGAGTGATATTCCCCTCGGCACGACGTAAGGCACGTTCGATCGCTTCTTTCTCCAATACCGTCAAATTTAACTCATCGGATGGTTCCTTATCCCTAAGCGGGACAGAACGCAGAATAAAGTCTTCCGGCCTTAGCCAATTACTTTCAGACAAGATAACCGCCCGTTCAATCGCATGTTGCAGTTCACGTACATTACCGGGCCAAGCATAATTATGTAGCTTATTCTTCCCATCCCTGTTAATGCCCTTCAAGTCTTTCTTATATTTACGAGCATACTTCGACAAGAAATGTTCAGCCAATAAGATCACGTCATTTCCTCGTTCCCTCAAGGGAGGAATATGTAACTCGATCGTATTAATACGATATAAAAGATCTTGCCGGAAAGTACCTTCTGCCACAAGATGATGGATATTCACGTTCGTTGCGCAGATCAACCGGATATCAATCGGTATGGGTTGCGTTGCTCCCAAGCGGGTTATCTGTCGTTTTTCCAAAGCGGTCAACAGTTTCGCTTGCATGGAAAGGCTTAAGTTCCCGATCTCATCCAAGAACAAGGTGCCACCGGAAGCTACCTCCATTCGTCCCGGCTTTTCCTTACGGGCATCCGTAAAAGCCCCTTTCTCATAGCCGAATAATTCACTCTCGAAAAGTTGTTCCGGAATAGAGCCCACATCGATCCCGACGAAAAGATTCCCCGAACGCGGAGATTGATGATATAAGGCGCGGGCAACTAAATCTTTACCGGTTCCATTCTCCCCCAAGATTAATATATTGGCATCCGTATTCTTTAATTTATCGACCGTAGCGAAAATAGCCTGCATCGGTTCGCTTTCACCGATGATCTCGAAGCCAGCATCCTCGGGTGAACTAAGAATCTCAACTTGTTTCTTTAAATTTCGCACTTCCGCCCTACTCTCCCGAAGTTCCAATGCCGAAGAGAGTGTAGCGAGTAATTTCTCCTTTTCCCAAGGTTTCGGGATAAAGTCGGTAGCTCCCGCCTTAATCGCCCGCACGGCCTTATCCGTATCCGAATAGGCAGTCATAAAAAGAACCACCACGTCCGGGTCTATCTTCTTTATCTTCTCCAGCCAATAGAAACCCTCCTGACCACTAATAGCATCCCGTTTGAAATTCATATCCAACAAGATAATATCCGGGATAAAAGTCCGCATGAAATGATCGATGCGCTCCGGTTGCGTAGCCACTCTTATTTGTTCCATATAGGGCTCCAGTAATAAGTTAAGGGCAAAAAGGATGTCCTCATTATCATCTATAATTAATAGTTTTCCCTTTTTCATAAGCGCTGAACTAGTTTGTGATGCCTCAAAGGTAGGTATTAAATCAATGGAAGAAGCGTGCGTAATCGAACGATTATCGTGCACAGATGAACTGTTAAATTAATAGTCCGCAAAGAGGGTTAAGATTAAGTAAACGGTAAGACTATTTAAGCGAAAGAAAAAACGAGGAGAAAGAAGGAAGACTATCTTTGAACACAATTAACAATTCAGGCATTCATGAGACCACTATTGATTGGATTTTTCGTCTGTATAAATATACACTTAGGCTATGCGCAATGGACTGAGCAAGATTCGATCTGGCTAAAGGATGTATTAGCAGGCAAAGATTCCATCAAATTGAACCCTGAATTCCAAAAAGCAATCCAAAGCGGTTCTTTCCTCAACCCGGAACCAGGAAAACCGATGGGGAAACCTCAACTGGCCGCTCCCAGCAATATCCCTATCACCAAAGATTTCTCAGAATATATCCAACAAGACGATACGACACACCGAAAAGTAGCATTGAAGGATTTACCACCATCGGTATTCTGGCGACATAATCCACCGTATAAAAAGATACTGCCTGTCTATCAATCTATCTTAGATGAATTGAAAAGGACTCCGTCCAGTGGTCGTACTTCACTAGCTACCTTCGATCTAGGAAGGATGACCAGCCGGAAAACATATGTCCATAAACGCAACGCAAAACGCAACGGAACTTGGCAAAACTACGGTAACCTCCCTACCCCGGATGTCATCTCTAAAAGGAAGAAATTCGAAAGACAACAGGCAGAGGCCGCAAAAAAGGACTCCTCATTGATGATCCAACCACCAATCGATTAGCTTACGGGCCAAGCTCAACTTACGGGGGATCTCCGGTAAGTTATCTTTGGTATAGAAGGCACCAGAACTTAGTTCCTCATCCTGCAACTTAATTTCCCCACTTACATAATCCGCTACAAAGCCTACCATCAAGCCACTCGGATAAGGCCAGGGTTGGTTTCCGAAATAAGTGATATTATCGACCTCTAAACCCGTTTCCTCACGGACCTCCCGACGCACACACTCTTCCAAGGTCTCGCCAACTTCTAAGAATCCGGCCACTAATCCATGGAAAGTTCCCCGGAAATTACGGGCATGTACCAAAAGAATCGAATCCTCCTTACGGATCAAGACGATCATCGCTGCTGAGATTGTCGGATAAATCTCATGTTTGCAAGAAGGACATTGCTTCATGATCGACGTAGTCTGTACGGTAGGAGTACCACATACCGGGCAGAAACGGCTATGGCTATCCCAATAAAGCAATTGAAAAGCCTTACCCGCCTTCTCGTAACACGCTCTCGAGATATAATCCCAAGAGGCACGCAACCCCATATGTACGTAACGGTCATTCCCCTCCACCGGAGTATCCAATTCTGCCGTACGCGCGGGAAGTCCATCCCGGTAATCAACCTCCAGCGTATGAGAAACCGGAACTGGGGGATTCTCGCCATAAGGGATGGTATACGTATCATTCTCTTTCTGAAGCAACAGTTGGTCTTTATAAAAAAGGAACCAATAACAGAGTTTATTTGAAGTTTCCATGCTGATATTTCCGAATTATCTTTCTATATGTAAAACATCCGCGAACTTACGAATTAAAATCAAATAACGTGCGAAAGCGAACGTGCACCGTGCGAAGGCACACACAATCGTTTCTAAGCATTTTTCTATTATCTTATGATTAGCAGAACGTTACATCGATGGCACATTATTTGCCTCTTTTCTAAAAAATGAATATATTTAAAACCTGTTACAATGAAACTAATGATTCGAAACTTACTTTATCTATTCAAGCGGTTTAAGACCGCCGTCGTGTTAAACCTCTTCGGCTTGACAATCGCTTTCGCCGCCTTCCTCCTGATAGTAATGCAGGTGGATTACGAGATGAATTACGATGCCATGCACAGTAAATCGGGCCGAACCTTCCGGCTAGAGGCAAATCACGGAGAATTCGAGCATAACGCCATCCATTGCCTAATGTTTAGCGATGCTTTTGTTAACTCATCCGCTCATATCACGGATTACTCCTACCGTTATCCATTCTACGGAGGAGAACGGTATTGCCAAATCGACGAGGTAGACGATCAAGGAGAAGCGAAAGTATTTAAGGAAAACTTCCAGCTTTGTCTACCCAATATCTCAGATGTCTTTGATTTCCACATGAAAGAAGGTTCCGTCGAATGCCTATCCATTCCCGGTTCCGTACTCATTCCGGAGAGTGTCGCCAAAAGGCTGTTCGACAAACAATCCGCTATCGGTAAACGTATCCGGATGTCCGGCAGTAGTGGCTGGCAACCTGTAAGTACCACGATACTTACTATTGGGGGTGTCTATAAGGATTTCCCGGGAAATACTACAGTACAAAACCGTATTTACGTCCCGATGGACCAACTGGATCTATTAAAAAGTTCTTGGCAAATGTATGCCAACGAAATATACGTCACGCTAGACGATCCCCTAAATAAAGAGGAGGTATTGGATCATTTCAACAAGACTTTCGATTTCGCTAAAAGCCAAATGGGTTCAGCGCAAGAGATCGCATTACGTCTAACCCCCTTAAAGGAAGTTTATTACACGCATGATACAACTTTCGACTTTAATCCGAAAGGTCACCGGGAGACAAATTATGTGTTACTGGGTATCGCTTTCCTCATCTTATTCATCGCCGGAATCAATTTTACCAATCTCACAACCTCGTTGATTCCCCTACGATTGAAAACGATCAATACGCACCGGGTATTAGGATGCTCCATCTATAAGTTACAAGCCATCTCACTGATTGAATCGATCGTGATCTGCTTGATATCCTACATTCTCGCCTTATTCATCGTAAACGATTTGTCTTACACACCGATCGCTAATTGGGTAGATGCGGATATACGTCTTAGTCAATACAAAGGCCTGATCCTTCTCACTGCACTGATCGCTATCTTGACGGGTTGCTTGGCGGGACTTTATCCAGCTATACGAAGTACCTCCTATGCGCCAGCCTTGGTACTAAAGGGCTCTTTCGGTCTTAGTCCCAAAGGGAAAAAAGTACGTGTCGCCCTGATCGGTTTCCAATACACGGTATCGATCGCCTTGATTATTGTCACCTTATTCATGGGACTTCAGAACCATTTCATGACCTCTAGCGAGCAACTAGGATTCAATAAAGACCAAGTAGCCATCGTGAACCTGACACCGGAGATCTACGCCAAGCATAAGCCCCAATATATCCAGAAACTTAAAGATTATCCGGGAATAGAGGATGTGGCCTTCTCCGTCTACGAATTATCGAAAGAAGATGACATGATCGATCTCGAATATGCCCGTCATGAAGATAAGGATGTATTCTTCAAGGTATTCTATGCCTCCGAGAATTTCCTTTCCGTCATGGATATCCAAGTAGAGGAAGGAAGGGATTTTACACGGGAGGATTTAAACAAGGCACAAAGTGATTATATCATCAATCCGGCGGCAGAGCGGGATTTCCACTTACATCCCGGAGATCGTTTCAATGATCGTACGGTTCTAGGAGTCAGCAAGGATTTCCGGTTTAACTCTTGCCGGATCGCAAGCTCGCCTTTCGTATTCGCATTGAATAACGATATACCCAATCCTAAATTGGTATCCTATATCCGCTTCAATTCGAAAACGAATTTACAGGAAGCTGTCGCCCACGTCCGGGAAACATTGAAAGAGATCGATCCGACTTTCCCTTTCGAGATCTCTTTCTACAACACCATCTTAAACAATTTATATCAGAAAGAACAAACACTGGGTAAACTAATCTCCCTATTCGGAATAATGGCGATCTTGATCTCTATCGTAGGTGTATTCGGACTCGTGCTATTTGAGACGCAATACCGCCGGAAAGAGATCGGTATCCGCAAGATCAACGGAGCGACTACCGGACAGATTCTTTTGATGTTCAACAAGACTTATATCCGGATCGTCTCCGTTTGCTTCATCATCTCGATCCCAATAGCATGGATGGGAACACAACAGTGGCTAGAGAATTTCGCTTATAAAACACCACTCCATCTTTGGGTCTTCATCGTAGCTTTCCTAATCATTCTCTCGGTTACGATCGGTACCGTTACTTTCCGGAACTGGCAAGCGGCGAATGAGAATCCTGTGAACTCGGTGAAGTCTGAATAAACTCACTCGGAGTGATCCCGTAAATTTCTTTAAAGCAACGGGTAAAATAGTTCGGATCGGAGAAGCCGACCTGAGCAGCTACCTCCCCGATCGAATAAGCGTGCTGCCCCAATAACTCGGCGGCACGCTTTATACGTATATTACGGGTGAATGAGGAAGCGGAGCAACCAGTAGTAGACTTTAATTTCCTAAATAAGCTGGCACGGCTCATCGCCATCTCGGAACAGAAAAGCTCTACATCAAACTCCGGGTCCTGCAAATGGGCCAGAACGACCCTTGTCACTTTCGAAACAAATTCCTTATCCGGATCGGCGATGGTTTGCTCCGGAGTACGCAAGTCGAACCGATCCCTGAAATATAACTTTAGTTGCTCACTACGTTTGAGCAGATTCTTGATCTTCGCTTTTAGGACAGCAAGACTGAACGGTTTAGGCAGATAATCATCCGCTCCGGCTCCATACCCTTCCAATTGTTGACGTTCTTCCGCTAAAGCAGTCAATAGGATAACCGGTATATGGGCCGTCCGTTCATCCGTTTTCAAAGCCTCGCAACATTCAATCCCATTCATGACCGGCATCATTACATCCGAGACAATCACGTCCGGTAGGATCTCCATGGCTTTCTCCAAGCCGACCTTTCCGTTTTTCGCTATCACGACCCGGTAATCCGTTTGAAAAGCATTCATCAAATAACGACATAGATCCTCATTATCCTCTACAAACAAAAGCGTTTGTCGTAGATTCTCCGGGACCGGGTTTGTTCCTTCCAATGGAACTGATTCCCGCAAAGATGCCTCTTCCATTTTAGGTTCCGAATACTCCAACCACTCCTCAGGATAAGCCTCTTCCGATATAGGCAAGGCAACCGTAAAAACAGAACCTTTCCCCAATTCACTCTCACATTGAATGGTTGCCTTATGTAACTCCAATAGCTCTTTTGTGTACGCAAGGCCGATCCCCGAACTCTCCGAGCGGCGAAACGCTATCGATTCCCCCTTATAATATTGATCAAAAATATACGGTAACGATTCGGGGGGAATGCCGATTCCACTATCCGTAATTCGTAAAGTCATGACCGCATCGGATGAGCTTTGCTCCAATAAAGCGGAAAAGCTTACCGAACCACCATCCGGCGTATACTTAAATGCGTTCGACAGTAAATTATATAGAACCTGCTCTAGGATATTCTTGTCAAAATAAGCGATTGAGATATCCGGGGCAATCGAATACGTAAACGCAATTTTATAGGAATCGGCCAAAGGAATAAAGGTTTCCGAAATCTCCTTTAAGAATCGACTGAGATCCGCACAAACAATATGCGGGGAAGGAACTCCCCGGGTCAATACCGATAAATCCAGTAATTCATTGACATGCCGAATCAAGCGATTGGTATTCCGGGAGATCGTACGCAAAGTTTCTTTATCTCCACAAGATTCTTCTGAACCGGAATGCCGTTCCAGATCCTCCGTCAATCCCTTGATTATCGTCAGAGGGGTACGAAGCTCATGAGAGACATTCATAAAGAAACGAGTTTTCAACGCATCTTTTTCCTCCAGTTCTTGCTTGGCCTGTTTCAACAGCCGTGTACGTTCTTGTATCTTACGCTCCAACTCGGCTTGGCGAAGCTGATACCAGCGCACCCGGCTCTTATAGGCGATATACAACAGTACGCATACAACCACGAATACCAGCAAAATAAACCACCACGTCCGCCACCAAGGAGGAAAGATCCTGACAGGTTCGGTAATGGGAGCGCTCCAATAGGAACCATTGCCGGAAGTTTCCACCCGAAACACATAGTTTCCCGGTGGTAGGCGGTTATATATAGCCGTACGATCGCTGGCGTCCACCTCCCGCCAATCCGTATCATATCCATCCAGACGATACCGGTATCGGATACTACGGGGATGAGAATAATCGAACGCGATAAAACCCACCTGTAAACCTTGCTTCTCACGTGAGTCTCCGATCGTGAGGTTCGTGATTTGCAAAGACTCAGGTATTTTTCTCAAACCGTCCGTTAACTGAACGGGATCAAAAGAAACGATCCCCTCATTACTGCCAAATACAAGTTCACCCGATTTGCGCTTACAGCAAGCGCCACCCATAAACTCATTCGATAATAAACCGTTTGCCGTCGTATAATTAACGATATGCCGGTTTTGTATATCCAAGCGACTCAGCCCTTTATTCGTGCTGACAAACAGGATGCCCGGCTCACCTTCACGGATTCCTCGTACGATATTTCCCGATAAGCCATCCTGTACCGTGAAATGATCAAATCGCCCGGTTCGCTTGTCGTATTGATCCAACCCCGCATTCGTACCGATCCACAAATAACCGGAAGAGTCCACAAACAGACAATGAATATGATTCGACGCAAGGGGATTCATCTCACCCGGTATATATCGATACGTGATAAGTGCTCTCGTCTTCGTATCCCACACCCGAAGCCGCCCCTCATCCGCTCCTCCCCAAAACCAAGATTCTTCGCTCACGCATAAGTTACATAACTCCGACAACGAGTTGATCGGATAATCATAAGAGACTTGGTAATCCGGTATAAAAGGGCGGATTCGGAAATCATCCAGATTCAACCGGTCCGGGTTGGCGTCTTGATAACTGATCCATAGGTTCCGCTCCGAATCCTCACGGATAGAACCTATAATCTTTCCGGATAAAGAGGACGGACTTTTTCGGGGTGAGAAGGTAAAACGCATATCTACCCGGGAAGTCTTATGGTTAATCCGATCTAATCCCCTAGAGGTCGCAACCCAAAGATTCAGGTCCGAATCCTCATAAACGGCTAGGATATGAAGAGAAGACAGATTCTCTTTTTCCGTGTATCCCAAGGTATATCGAAACAAGGAAGGTGTTAAATCCGCATGGCTCACCCCATACGTGGAATGCCCCGCCCACAGATGATCCGAGTCATCCAGAAACAAACAGGTAATCTGGTTACTGCTGATAGAATGTGCGTCTTCCGGCACGTTCCTCAACTGTCCCATTTTCCTCTCCTTCGGAGAATAATAAAAAAGACCTTGATTGAAACGGCTATCATCAAACCAGACCGTTCCGTCCTTACTCTCGAAGATGGATCGCACTTGGCATTCTCCCGTAGGTTCCAGATCCTCCGGCCGGTCAAAGAAATGCTCACATCGCAAGGCAAGCCGGTTCATCCAGCTAATCAAGCTTACCCCCTTATTATGTCCGATCCAGAAATCACCATCACCGGTCTCCAAGAATTGATATACCCGAGTATCCTCACGACCGACAGATTGGAAGATCTCTCGCTCTCCCATATCAAGCGAACGAAAAGCCCCTTCACGTCCCGTACCTAACCACATATAATCAAACCGGTCGATATAGATCGCGTTAACGCCATTCAAATTGCCGGCATTGATATCCTCCCGGTCATTTGTCCGTATCGTATAATCTTGAAAGTGGTTTGTTTCTTTGTCATACAAACTAAAACCAGCTAAAGTCCCTACCCAAAACGAATGATCCGGCGCCGAATACAAACAATTCACAGGAGACGACGAGACTACCGAACCCGCCGGCGAAAGGCGTACCAATTTCTTCTCTTTAGCATCATACTCCAACATCCCGTTCTCCGTACCTATAAAGATATGTCCCGGAACGGAGGCCGAGAAACAAGTAGGACTACCATACACACGTAACTGTTGTCGAAGCCATTCTTTCGTGAAATTCAAAAATGTATCCGAACCTCTGTCATAACGGCTAATCCCACCCGAGGAAAAAAAGATCCAGATACCTCCATCTGAATCCTCGAATAATTTATCGATAGAACTGCTTTGTATACTTTCCGGACAATCCGGTACGGGCAAGAATACTTTAAACGTATATCCATCGTAGCGGTTCAAGCCTTCAGTCGTCCCGACCCAGACATACCCGGTACGATCCTTCAAAATAGAGGTCACCGAGGAAGAAGAAAGCCCGCTATCCATTGTTATCCGGTCAAAAATAACGTTGGTAGCTTGCGTTCTCGTTACCATAAGTACAAACAGCAGTAAAAGGTATATTCTCATCCATTCATCCGATTAATGCCCCAAATATAAAGATTAAGTGGGTGAAAATCACAGAAAACAGAAAGATTGAACGATTTGTACGGTATTATGAAACATATGTCCGGCCCGCTCCCTCCCTATTTCCCTAGCTTTGCGGTATCAATTCTAAAACGAATGTAAAATATGAGAAAACTTTTTCTATCGCTAGTATTCCTTAGCGCACTACTATCTATCCATGCGAATCCGGGTATTAAAGGAATCGTAATCGATCAAACCACCCGTAAGGCATTAGACTACGCTCACGTTGTATTATATGATGGAGATCATATCGTCGAAGAAGCTATGACTGAAGCGAACGGTTCTTTTCTAATCCAGCCCGTAAAACCGGGAACGTATTCGATCCGTATCCATTTTCTGGGATATGATGTTTATATGGGAGAGGAGTTTATCCTTACAGAGCAAATCAAAGATCTGGGTATTATCCCGATGCAAATGCTTGAGGTAGGCTTACAGGAAGTGGAGGTCGTAGCCAACAAGAAACAAGTCATCTATAAACTGGATAAAAAGATCATCGAGGCTTCTTCCAACCTGCTTTCCTCGGGAGGAACCGCTGTCGATATCCTAGAGAACACGCCTTCCATCCGGGTGAACGCCGAGGGAGAGGTTACCTTCCGGGGAAGTAGCGGATTCACGGTCTACGTAGATGGAAAGCCCAGTATATTTACCGGGACCCAAGCCTTGGAACAGATCCCGTCCGGACAAATCCAGAATATAGAGATCATCACCACCCCGTCCGCCCAACATGATACTGGGGGTGATGTCGGGATCATCAATGTCATTACCAAGAAGAACTTCGGGGAAGGGCTGAGCGGAGTAATCAACCTAAGCGGGAATACGGTATGGAGCCGGACCTTGGATTTCTTGTTGACCGGACAAAACAAGGCGTCTCAATGGCGTATAGGCGGTTATGTGGGAAACCGACTTCGTAAAAGTCATTTTACCCAAGAGAAAACGACGTTGGTAAACGATACGACAACGACTTCTTATTCCAATGGCCCCCGTGAAAGTAACGGCTACGCATATATTCTCAACGGAGGTTGGAGCTATACGCAAAAACAAACGACTTTTTCTATTAACGCGGAAGGCGGATATGCCGGACTCAAGCGAAAAGGAGATCTGGAATATACGGAAGAACGTTCCGCTAATGGCGAGCAATTCGAGAACGGAGAGTTCAAGAGCCTTGACGACTTTGATATCCATGAGACTTTCGGACTAGGGAATCTGGCCGTGGATCATAAGTTCAATGATAAGGGGCATAACCTTAGCGGTAGCTTCTTCTTGAAATATGGAGGCGACGCTCTGGAATATTTCCAAAGCGATCTGTTCGACAAAAACAACGTACGCCAGCAAGGTCATCGTGCGTGGGAGGCCGAACATCGTTGGACCGTCCGTGCGAAAGCCGATTATGTATTTCCATACAGCAAAACCGGACAAATCAAGGCGGGTTATCAATATTTCTCATACTCGGAAGACGGCGATTATAGTATGCAGTTTTGGAACCCGGATACCAAAGAGTTCTTCTGGCGTGACGATATTTACAACACGTTCTATTTCCAACAAGGGATCAACTCCCTTTATGCGATCGTTGGGGATAGCTACCGGTCTTTTGATTTTCAAGTAGGATTACGGGGAGAACATACGCATCAAGTATTACGTAGCTCCAAAGATTGGGCGAACCGCCTACAAAGGCGTTTTGAGTTGTTCCCATCCGCCCATATCGGTTATAACCTCACACAAAATCAGAAGCTTCTATTCGCTTACAGCCGTCGTACGACCCGACCAGAGCTTTATTTCATGGAGCCATACATCACTTACAAGGATTACTATACAGCCGAGATCGGTAACCCGGATATACGCCCGGAGTACATTCATTCTTTCGAGTTGAATTATTCCTTGACTTCCGGCGACAATGCCTTGTCTGCCTCCCTATTCCACCGAACCCGCAAAGACAAGATCGAACGATTACGGGTTCCTTACCAAGCCGGGGTTACCTTGGATTCCATGGCGAACGTGGGACATGATTATTCCACCGGAATAGAACTATCGGGCAGTTTGCAGGCCACCAGTTGGTGGAATACGCAAATAAACGGTAGCCTTTATCACTACCGGGTAGAGAACGAGTATAAGACGGACGGAAAGAATGAGACCAGTACCAATTACGAGATCGCTTGGAACAACGCTTTCACGGCCGGGAAATACACAAGGATACAGCTTGACGGCAATTTCGTAGGTCCTTCCGTAACCACCCAAGGAAGAACCCAGTCGTTCTGGTTTGTCAACCTAGCGATACGGCAACAATTCTTCAAACGGAAGTTGACGGCCACCCTCTCTTTCCGGGATGTCTTCAATACGGCCCGTTATGTCAATACGATCACTTCCTCGAACTTGATTTCCAAAACACGAATCCGGCCCGATTACCCGTTGATAGGCTTGACCCTTAGCTATACGTTCAACCAGTTCAAGCTAAAGAATGGCTTATCCAACAATTCAAAGGATTTATTCGAGGGGACGAATCATTAATACCGAATTACCCTACTTTCAAAGTAAGCTAGCTTCGTTGGCAAAGTAAGCTAATTAAAATGCCCAAGTAAGTTAACTTACTTTGCCAACGAGATAAACGTAGTGGTCCTTATATCTTGTTTACCGAGGATAGAATACATCATTGGGTAACTGTAACTTTTTTGAATCCAACTTTGTTACTTTCCAATTTTAAGTTACTTTTGTGAACACTTAGTTAAAAATGAGGTATATTCAATGATTAACAGCATATTACTGACTAATTTCACGGGCTTTGCAAACAATCGTTTCGATTTCACCGAAGGAGTAAATGTCCTCATCGGCAAGAATGGTACCGGCAAGACACACGTGCTTAAATGCTTGGCTGCCACCTTGCAGGCACGTCACGACTTCCTCGGCAAGAACTCTGCTTCCAAAGAGCAGTTTGAGTATATCTTGGCGGAAGATATGATCTATTATTTCAAGCCGGACATCATCGGCAATTTGGTCAGCAAAGGACTACCTTCCGGTAGGGCGAACATTGCGGTTACGATAGATAGCAAGGTATTGCAATATAGCTTTTCCTCTGCAGCCAAGACGACTGTGAAATTGGAAACGGACGAGAAGTGGAACGACCGTCATTTCATCTACATCCCTCCTCGTGAAATGTTCTCTTTGTTCGAGGGTTTTATCGGTTTGAGCAGTAAGCGTGAGATTTCATTCGACCAGACCTACATCAATCTAGCACACGCATTGGCTCTCCCCGTATTGCGTGAGTCTGAAGATAATCCGTTGAGACCGGCTGTTGAGTTGTTGGAACGGGAATTGCAGTTCAAGGTACTGCAGATGAACGGACGTTTCTATATACAGACGGAAAGTGGTAATATGGAAGCGCATTTGGTGGCAGAAGGTCTTCGCAAGTTGGCCTCTATCTTATACCTCATACTGAATGGGGAAATTAATGCGAACACCATTCTGTTCTGGGATGAGCCGGAAGCCAATTTGAACCCGGCTCTTATCAAAGTGGTGTCGAAGTTCATCCTTGTGCTTCAGGAATGTGGTTTGCAGATTTTCATCGCTACACACGATTATTTGCTTACACATACGCTTTCTCTTTATTCCGAGTATAAAGAACACACCGGTGTATCTGTCAAATTCTTTGGGCTGAAAAAAGAAGGCAAGGGAATCATTGTAGAGGAAAGCGAAACCTTGGCAGGCATACAGAGCAATCCGATTCTGGAGGAATATGCAGCCTTTTACGACTTGGAACAACAATTCATCAGCAAATATGAGTAATTTTCAGGAAAGCGGCATAAACTTCAAGTTTCAATCTCCCAAATGGAACGTTGTCAAGTACGACGAACATTTGGCGCACAAAAAAGTAAGCAATGCCTTGCAGCCTACCAAAGCGGTGGACTTTTTAGGTATTCATGACAACAGACAGTTGTTTTTGGTAGAAGTAAAGAATTACAGAGGGCATACACACGATGCAGAGACTCAGGAAGTGCTTCAGGCAAAAGGCGAGGAATTAATGCGCAGGATTGCTGTCAAAGTTAGGGACACAATCGCCACGGTAACTAATTCTGCTCGTTTTTCGACCAATGATGAGGATTTTTTTACCCGGATTAATCAGTTGCTACTTGATAATCAGAAAAAGATAGTCATTATTGCCTGTATAGAACTAGACATTGCTGGTGAAAAAGAACACAAAGCCCGTATGAGTGTCTGGATGCAAAAATTAAAGCAAAAGTTGGCATGGTTACATGCGGCTAAAATTTCCATCAATCCGATTGAAAATATCTCTGCTGTCTTGCCGGATACGGAAATCTTGTTCGTGTAATCTCCCGGCAAACTTTAGTGACCTTTGTTGCCGGTCTTTTATTAGTCCGTCTTTTTCTCTTCTGTGGATTCCCCAAAAGTAAGCCCCGATCGAATAAACGACCGGGGCTAATTCTTTTCCCGCTTTCCTTCCTCACGGAAGTACTAAGGGATGAACTTTAATTTATTACTTTAGTATTAATATTAATCCATTCCCGCTTGTTCGCCCTCACGGGATACTTGGGCCGAGGCCCTCACGGGAACTTAATATCGTCATTATATTTTTATTTAACTATTGTCTTAACAGCGTTCTCGCCTTCTACGGCTACTGCGATGATTCCAGCAGGAACAGCGATCGTAGCGTTGTCGGAAGCAAGAATAGTCTCGGCTACTACCTTACCTAAGATATTAGAGATAACCACCTTCTTACCGGCTGCGCCTTGGATCTCTACGATACCATTGCCACCTATTACCTTAACACCGGCAGCGCCATCAGCTACAGACTCGTTGGAAGTAGGATCACCAGCAGTGATCGTGAACTTCATGGCGCTATTCTTATCAGTACCCCAAGCCAATTTGTCGTTGAGGCCATATAAGTAACGACCTTTCTCCTTAACGGAACGGATCACATACATACCCTCATCGTCAGCGCATTGGATAATCTGAACCTTGAAGTTATCCAAGCCGCCTAATACGCCTTCGTCGTCAGCATTTTTCGCAACTTTCACTTCCTTACCCTTTACTACCGTAGAGATCGTATCGTTGTTTGCCTCGATAGAAGCAGACTTGAAGATAGCCTTAGTAGCTTTTTCAGCCCATTCATATTTCTTGTCGTACATGCCGTCCGCTACATAATAGTCCACAGAATCCTTCGGATTGAACAAGAACAAGCTTCTATTAGGATCTTCCGTACCCTTAGAGATATAGAAAGAAGGAACGATCGCTTTCGTATCGGTTACGCGCAAATAGAATGAGTATTGCTCATTATTCACTACGATACCCTCTTGGTTCTCGTTCAAGGAGATATAGTTGCCTAACTCGCTTACCAATGAGATATGGCCATTCTTAGCGGGATAGCTGATTTCCGGAGCTTCCTCGATCAAGTAAGTCTTTAATGTCATGTCTTGATTATTACCCGGCAATGCATAAACTACGGATGGAGTTGTATACACATACTCGTCATTGTTATACTTAACAGCTACTACTGATTTCGTAGTCTTGCCAAATACAGTTGTAACATTCGCATTCGTACTTGATACAGGAATCAAATAAACAGAGCCATCAGCAGCTTGTTTAATAACGAACTTAGCCGCATCTGCCGTAGCCATAACGTCTGCACCGTTAACATGGGTACTAGTACCTGTACCTTGCGGGAAATAGGCATTAGTCTCTATACCATCATTGATATAGCGCAATTGATAAGCATAAGCATAGCCTTTATCGCCCTTAGCCTGTACGGTCACGTGGTTACCTCTATTGTAAACGAAGCTACTCTCGATGATCGTCTTCGGAGCCTCGTCTTTGATCAATTGCCATTGAGCGGCATCGGATACGCTGTTGGCGAACTTACCATCAGCATTCAATTTGTAGACATTACTATTATTGTCTTTTGTAACAGCGGTATACCATTTATTGGAAGTCACGTTGTTGTCGCGAGCGAAAGCCATTGTTACCAAAGTCTGGTCATCTACGTTCAAGAAACCTGCGTATGGATCAACTTCTTCTACTTTCGTCAACTCCACTAACAGACGCTTAAACTCTACGGTCTGAGTCGAAGCAGTCTCACGGTAGGTATTCTCATCAACATAGATAGGAGTGATATCCCGAGTTGAAGGAACAGCTGTCTCATATACATTCTCACCCAAATCTGTTTTAGGGAACAATGTCGTAAGGAAATGATCACCTGTCTCACGATTCGTGAAAGTGATCTTATAAGTATCATCCACGCTTGTAATCATCCATTGATAAGCCGGAGTCTCTGTCTGTGACAACACCTTCGCTTTTGCGACAAGCTCAAAACTACCATTATCGACCGCAGAAGTCAAATATTTTCCATATACGCTCTTCACATCCCCTTGCTTACCGCTCAATACACGGATCGTATAAACAGCTGCCTTAGCCTCCTTGTTCAACAACTCGATACCTTTCTTCGTACCGGCAACGCCCAACTTAAAGATGAACTTATCCGTCTTGTCTGAAGTGTTAGAGATCGTAGTCAAGTAGAAAT
Source organism: Parabacteroides sp. AF39-10AC (assembly GCF_003635405.1). Lineage (NCBI taxonomy): Bacteria > Pseudomonadati > Bacteroidota > Bacteroidia > Bacteroidales > Tannerellaceae > Parabacteroides > Parabacteroides sp. AF39-10AC. The sequence continues at coordinate 284,783 of NZ_QTLP01000003.1, forward strand.
TATCATTATGCTGCAAAATCTCCAACTTGATTTGAGCATCCTTATGATCGGCCTTGCTACCTTGTATTCTGAAACGGAAACGATCCAGATTCAACTCATACGGATAAGATTCCACGTAACTCTTTTGAACACGGAAACAAGCGTTATGGATAGAAATCTCGTCACCTTGTGTCTTCCAAGCCGCACCTGTTCCTACATACAGGTTCAAGTCACCAATTTCCTTCTCTACCAAAGAGAAACCATCACCATTCGCACGTCCGGCGTTCGTTCCCTCCATTGTCTCTGTAGAGCTTGCAACCAAAACCGTAGCGTTCAACCACGCATTATAGTCCCTAACCACTTGGTCACTATTATCTAAAGCTGGAGCATTTTTCGTAAAGAAGTACATACCGGCAGGAATCTGCAAGTCTGAAGAAGATCCTGAATACCCCGGGTATTGTGTAGCATCAATCGTAATTGGGCGAGCCAAATAACGAGCTACCACCATTTTGTCGTTAAACAAGTTACCGATAGGTTCTTCACCTTGATCTTTAAGACGTTTAGAAACGAAAGAGAAACCAGATGTATTGTACAATGCGTTCAATTCCTCTGAATTCGTCAACAACTCAGACTTAACCTCGTAAAAGATCGGAGCCGCAATCGTCGTAGATACTGTTGACACATTACTACCCCAATTCAAGCCGTTGAGAGGAGTAGAAGATGAATAAATATACAAATTGTTATTCGTGCCAGAATATGCACCTCCCGTAAGAGCAGAAACAGAAGATCCATCAAATACGAAATCCTTATTCGTATTCTTATCCTCTACTTTCGTGTTTTTCTCTATAGCCGTAAAGCCGACATTAACCCTTAAAAGCTTTCCTGTCTCAACATTCGTAAAATTGTAAGAGAAGAAGCCTTTCGGAGATTCAGTTATGCCAACAGTCCAAACATACTGTTTAACATCATCATTATCAGCAAGAGGCGTAGATAATCCTATCGTAGACTCTGTAATGGTGCTACCCGATAGCTCATGACCATAAGCCTCATTATTCGTCTGATCATTAACAAATACATACTGGTGTCCAGCCTTCAATTCCGTAGCAGGCGTTGCGGTAAACGTCCCCTGTCCATTCACAAAGCCAGCCAATTGCTGAATAGAACTTTGCGCCCAAGCACTACCGCACAACGAACCCGCCATCAGCAGACCCGCCGTAAACAATGTAGAAATCTTTCTGTTCATAAATCGAAAATTTAAATATTAATAATAGTGTTAATTGAATATCTATCAAATCCTTAATCATCCTTCGTCTATACCGAAACGACTAGTTTAAACGATCGTTTAGATCTTGCGTTTTTAAAGGAGGAAAAAGAGAGGTTCGTCTGCCGAATCGGTTGTTTCGTAAAGGATAGGCTATTCTATTGATAAGAAAGCCGATAAGGGGCAAAAAAAATAGCAAGGAAGGGTTGCAAGTGTCAAAGAAACGCGTACCTTTGCAAAAGACTAATCTAAACGATCGTTTTCACCGTTCATTTTCATGTATATAATATAATGTACGTGCGTACATTGAATAAAGGCTTACTAAAAATCTTCCTACAATAAATAACATATTCAATATAAACTGCCCTGTTTTGGGTCTCCCAAGTGAATAACTAACGGCTTGTCGAGTGAATAACTTACCACTTACAAACCTTTTTTCCTACCGTTGACCCCAAAATTTGGCTCACCCGATATTTATTGGGGACAGAGTTAATTCAAAGGGATAAAACAAGA